>DASZYK010000322.1:0-17535 GCA_035545455.1 Steroidobacteraceae bacterium | reverse complement strand
CACCAGCTGCGCGACCCGCTCGGCCACGCGCTCCGGCGCGCCGTCACTCGCGGTCAGGGCGCAGCTCGCTGCCCGGCGCGGCGCATAGAGCCGCGGCTCGGTCACCTTGAAGAGCCCTATCGTCGTGGCGTCGGTCGCGGCGGCGAGGTGCATGAGACCCGAATCGGCGCAGACGAAACAGTCCGCCGCCTCCGCCACCGCGGCGACCTGACGCACGCGGCGCGAGTAGAAGGCCGGAAACTCCGGCAACGCGGCCACCCCGTTCGGCGGGCGGATCTCGAGGACGCGCACGGCGGGAAGCAGCGCCTGAAGGCTCGCGATCATGCGACGCCACCAGTCGACGGTGAAGCGCTTCGCACCCGTCGCGTGCGCCGCTACCGCCACCACCGGGCCGGGGGGGCCCGCGCCGAAGAGACGCTCCAGTTCCTGCCGTCCGGCCAGGCGCTCGGCTTCGGTCAGGCGGATGCTGAGCCTGGGACTGTCCGCGCGCGCGGCCGCCTCATCGAGATGCAGGAGCCCGCGGCGCAGCAGATACACCGGATAGTCGCCCATGTGCGCCGGCGCGCCTTGGAAGGGAATGCCGATGTCGATCCCCTTGCCCTTGCGGGCGCTTGCGAAGCCGAGCTTCAGGCGGGCCGCCAGACGCCGCGCCAGGAAGCCCGATGTCCAGGATCCGGGATCCGGATCGATCAGAACGTCATAGCGCACCCGCCTCACGCGCAGCAGCGTCAGCAGATGTCTCAGCGGATGGCGGACCCCGCGGAAGGGCAGCTGGTGCACGCGCCTGACCGACGGGAACTCCCGGAACACGTCGTGGGCGACCGGACAGGCCGTCAGGATCTCCACCCGGGCCGAAGGCAGCGCGGCCTCGATTTCCTCGATGAGCGGCGTAATCAGCAGGGTGTTGCCGAGCCGGGTGTTCGGCCGGCAGATGAGAATGGTCGCGCTTGCGTGCCGCGCACTCGCCTTCCCGGGCTCCTCCCCGTGCATCGGCCTGTCGGGATATCGGGCGGTCTCGAGGCTTTCTTCGGCGGCCGGCAGCATGGGGGAATTATGGCATGCTCGCGCGATGACCGGCCTGCATGCCTCGGAGCTGGGCGCCTCGGGCGCCGTCTTCCTGTCGCAGATCATCGTGCTGCTCGTCACGGGACGTCTGCTCGGGGAGCTTCTCTCCCGCTGGGGTCAGCCGCCCGTCATGGGACAGCTGCTCGCCGGGATCGTGCTCGGTCCATCGGTGCTCGGCCATATCGCCCCGGCCGCCCAGAGCGCCCTCTTTCCGCACGCGCCGCAGCAACGCGCGATGCTCGACGCGGTGGCCCAGCTCGGAGTGCTCCTCCTCCTGCTGCTCACCGGAATGGAGACGGACCTCGCGGTGATGAGGCATTCCGGTCGCGCCGCTCTCAGCGTCTCCCTGGCCGGCATCGCCCTGCCCTTTCTCTGCGGCGTCGTCGCCATCGAGCTGCTCCCCGCCGCCATGCTCGCCAAGCCCGACTCGCGGCTGCTGCTCGCCCTCTTCATCGGGACGGCGCTCGCGGTCTCGTCGGTCAAGATCGTCGCCGTCCTGATACGGGAGCTCGGCTTCATCCGGCGCACCGTCGGGCAGGTGATCCTGGCCGCGGCCATCATCGATGATGCGATCGGGTGGGTATTCGTGTCGGTGCTCCTGGGACTCGCCCAGCACGGAGGCATCGACATGGGCATCGTCGCGCGCAGCGTACTCGGCACCCTCGCCTTCCTGGCGTTCAGCATCACCCTGGGGCGGCGGCTCGTCTTTCACCTGATCCGCTGGACCAACGATCACTTCGTGAGCGAGCTGCCGGTGATCACGGTCATCCTCGTGATCATGGGAGCGATGGCGCTGGCGACGGACCTGATAGGCGTCCAGACCGTGCTCGGCGCCTTCGTCGCCGGCATCCTGATCGGCGAGTCGCCCATCCTGACGCGGCACATCGAGGAGCAGCTGCGAGGCCTCATCGTGGCGCTCTTCATGCCGGTGTTCTTCGGGCTGGCCGGCCTCTCGACCAACGTCGCCTCGCTTGCGCGTCCCGACATGCTGCTGCTCACAGCCGGCCTCATCGTGGTGGCGAGCGTGGGCAAGTTCTCCGGAGCGACTCTGGGCGGCCGGCTCGCGGGGCTGACCAACCGGGAATCCCTCGCCGTCGGCTGCGGCATGAACGCCCGCGGCTCGACCGAGGTGATCATCGCCTCCATCGGCCTTTCCATGGGCCTCATCAACGAGAGCTTCTTCACCGCCATCGTGGTGATGGCGCTCGTGACCACTCTCGCCATGCCGCCGATGCTGCGCTGGGCACTGCGGCGCCTGCCGATGCGGCCCGAGGAGGCGGCGCGCCTCGAGCGCGAGGCACTGGAGGCGCGGGGATTCCTCTCCGGCGTGGAGCGGCTGCTGCTCGCGGCCGACTCGAGTCCGAGCGGCCAGCTCGCCTCGCGCCTCGCCGGCCTCATCGCCGGCGTGCGTCAGATCCCCGCCACGGCGCTGCATTTCGAGCATGCGGTCACCGAGCGCGCCGCGGCGGAGCACACGACGGCCGTAATCCGCGAGGCGGCCGAGTCGGGCGGCGCGGAAAACGGCGGCCTGCAGCCGCTCGATCTGACACTGAGGGTCGAGGAGACGCAACCCGGGGCCGACGCGATCCGCACCGAGGACCGCAAGGGGTATGGCCTGCTCCTCATCGGGCGCGAGCCCGCGGCGCGCGGCTCGAAGTTCCAACGGGCGATCGCACAGACCGCCGCCGGCTTTTCCGGCCCGTTCGCGGTCGTGCTCGCCCGGCGCGGGCACCGCGCCGGGAAGCTGCGCGCGCCGCTCAACATCCTCGTGCCCGTGTCGGGTACCGGTGTCTCGCGCCGCGGCGCGGAGCTCGCCGTGGCGCTGGCGCAGGGCTCGCGCGGCTCCGTCACGGCGCTGCACATCGCCGGCCGCCCCGTCCGCCGCCCCCTCCGCGACCGCATAGGCGCGCTCTTCGCCAGGCAGGAAGAGATCGACGAGCCGGCCAGCAATCCGGTCACCGACGAGATCGTGCAACTCGCTCGCGCCTACTCGGTCAACGTGCGATCCGCCGTGCGCAGCCACCGTGACGCCGAGACCGCGATATTGCGCGAGATCGTCGCCGGCAGGCACGATGTGCTGGTCATGGGAGTCAGCCCGCGTCCCGGCGATCCGCTCAGCTTCGGCGAGGTCGCTTCGGCGATGCTCGAGCGCGCGGAGTGCTCGCTCGTATTCCTCGCGGCAGAGCCCGCCGTCAAGACGGACAAGCCGGCCGGAGGAAAATGAGTATGAGCATCGCGCCCGGCGCGGCAGCCTCTATGGCCGCCAATCGAGCAGATCGCCTATCCGCTCCACGGTCACATCCGCGGCCGGGTAGGCGGCGATCTCCCGGGGATCGCGCGCGTAATGACCCTGCCGCGGAAAGACGGTCGTGAGGGAGGGACCCCACGCGCGCTTCATCGCCGTGAGGATGCGCAACTTGTCATCCACCATGACGTAGCGCGAGGCCGGGTAACGCTTGACGACGGCGTCGAGCATGCGCTCCTTGTGCAGATAGATGAGCACCCGCCCTTCCGCCGCATCCCAGATTCCGGAGCGGCGCACCTTGCGCGGTTGGAAAACGACGTCGCCATCCGAGAGGATGACGGTCGGCCCGAATCGGCGGCAGTGCGCGAGCACCTCCAGCGCATCCGGATAGAGCCGGTGGGCGAACGGATAGTCGACCAGGAAGGAGGACATCAGCAGCAGCTGCGGGTCGTCGAGATTCTCCAGTCGATAACGCTGCAGCGCGCCGAGATAATCGGCATAGCCGAGCTCCGCGCGCAGCGCCTCGAAGATCGCCCAGTATCGGTCGCGGCACGCGCGGCCGAACTCCCGCTCCAGATGGGCGCTCAGGTCATCCTGCACCGCGTCGTTGTCGAGCAGCGTGTTGTCGACATCGAACAGCATCACGAGCGGCGCGGGCTGCGGCATGACTGTGGTCCCGGCGTGAGGATTGGCGAGGCCCCACGCTATCACGTCCCGCTCCGACGGGCTTCGCCCGGATCCGCGTCAGGCTAGCGCACGCTGTAGCCGCGCGCCTGCAGGCAGGCCGTCACCGCGCGTTTGTAGTTCTCGGGCGTAGCCGTCGAGGCTTGCGTGCCGTTGGCCGTATTGGTGGGATCGAATCCGGTCTGTCCGACCGCCCACTGGTGACACTGATAGCGGTCGTTCTCCGTCTGCTGCTCACTCTGGCCGTTCTTCGGGTAGACGTACAGACTCATGGCGCCCCTGCCGCCGGCGCTGTCGGCTGCTGCCGCGGATTGCGGCGGAGCCGCGGCATCAGGTGCCGTGCCGCCGAGCGGCGGCGGGTCCGTCACCACGTAGGACGCGTAGTCCGGACTCCAGACGTAGTACACGCCCCGCCAGTAGTAATACGGGACGCCGCCCCACCAGTAAGTGGCATAGCCGACCGGCAGCGTCGCGATGAACCAGGGGAAGTCCCAGCCGAGATAGACGTGCGGCCAGAACCGGCCGCCCCAGTAGCCGCCGCCCCAGTAATGGGGTACCCAGCGCGGACCCCAGGGGCGCACCCAGTAGCCCGGGCGCGGCCCCCGGTCCCAGTCCGGGTGCATCCCCACCCAGTGGCCCGGAACGGCATAGCGTGGCCGGCCCTCGAAATGCGGGCCGCCACCGCGGTGCCAGTCGCCGCCACCCCGGTGCCAGTCGCCGCCGCCGCGGTGCCAAGCGCCGCCCTCGCGGCCCGGGAAACGGCCGCGCTCCTCATGGCGAGGTCCTTCGGCGAGCCTCAGCTGCCCGCGCGGGACCGCAGCGGCAGCATGCCCTGGGAAGACGACATGTCGCGGATCAGCGACGCTCGATGCCGGAGCCGCCCCGAGGAGGAGCGCGGCCGCGAGGATGGCCGCCCCGGCCACGCCGTTCGTGAGTCTTGCCATGGTTCTCATGCGCTACAGTCCCATTGGCTTAGATATGCCCTGGCCGCCTTCGTTCAAGCCTGCCACGGAGCTTACAACGCAGCCGCCGGCCGCACGCTGACGAGCTTCAGGAGCTCCAGCATCCCGAGCAGCGCCACGGCCGCCCCCACGCAGAGCAGGACCTCGTGAGCGTGGAGCGGGCCGAGGCCCATGAAGGCCCGTACGCTGCGGATCGAGAGGACCGCGACGAGCGCGGCCGCCGCGGATCCCACACTGATCCAGAGCGACGGGTTCGGGCGCGCGAAGCCCGCGAACGGCGAGGCGCTGAAGCTGCGGTTGGCGAAGATCAGCGCGTAATTGGCGCACACCAGCGTGACGAAGCCCATCGAGCGCACTTGCTCGGAGGGCAGTCCCTGAAGGGTGGCATAGAGAAAAACGCCGCACACCGCCAGGATCGCGAGCGCCCCCTGCAGGAAGCCGCTCACGAGCAGCGGGCGCGACAGCAGCGGCCTTTCCGGATCGCGCGGCGGGCGGGTCATCACGTCCCGCTCGTCGCGCTCCGCCTCGAGCACGACCGAGCACAGCGGATCGATGATGAGCTCGAGGATGGCGATCAGCATGGGTGTCAGCACCAGCGGCCGCTCCATCGCGATCGGCACCAGCGCGAGAGCGGCGATCGGCATGTGGATCGCCAGAATGTAGCTGACGGCCTTCACCAGATTGTCGTAGATGCGCCGCCCGAGGCGCACCGCGCGCACGATGGAGTTGAAATCATCGTCGAGCAGAACGAGCGATGAGGCCTCGCGTGCGACATCGGTCCCGCGCTGTCCCATGGCGATACCGATGTGCGCCGCCCTCAGGGCCGGGGCGTCATTCACGCCATCGCCCGTCATGGCGACGACGTCGCCGCACGCCTTCAGCGCAGTCACGATGCGCAGCTTCTGTTGCGGCGTGATGCGCGCGAATACCGAGATCTCCGGCGCGCGCGCGCGCAGCGACGGCTCATCGAGCGCCGCGAGCTCCGCGCCCGTCATGACCTGCTCATGGTCGATGCCCGCCTGTCTCGCGATCGCCCGCGCGGTTTCCGGATGATCACCGGTGATCATGACCACACGGATGCCTGCAGAGCGGCACTCGCGCACGGCCTCCGGGATGCCCTTGCGCAGGGGATCCACGAAGCCGATCAGGCCCATGAGCTCGAGCGGCAGATCGAGCGCCCGCTCCGGCGGCACGTCGGAGGAGAGCCGGGTGGACGCCACCGCGAGCACCCGCATGCCGCGCTGCGCCAGCTCATGCACGCTCGCACGCAGCCCCCGCACGGCCGCGGCGTCGAGCCGGCAGAAAGACGCGATCGCCTCCGGCGCTCCCTTGGCGGCGGCGATCAGGACGCCGTCCGCCCGCCGCCACACCTGCACCAGCGCGGGCAGCTCCGGCATCCAGGGATAGCCGCGCACGAGCGCCGCACCGGAAGGCTCACTGCCCGCATCCGCGGACAGCCGCACCAGGGCGCGGTCCATCGGATCCACCGCCTCCGGCCGGCTCGCCAGCACGGCGGTCTCGAGCAGCTCGCGCAGCGTTGGATGCAGCGCGGCCGCCTCGCCGGCATCATCGACCGAGGCGCGCTGCGAGCCGCGCTCCAGCCATCCGACCGACATGAGGTTGCGCGTCAGCGTCCCGGTCTTGTCCGTGCAAAGCACGGTGGCCGCGCCCAGGGTCTCGATCGCGGCCGGCCGGCGAGTCAGCACCTGCGAGCGTGACAGGCGCCACGCGCCCATGACCATGAAGACCGTCAGGACGAGCGGAAACTCCTCCGGCAGCATCGACATCCCGAGGGCGATGCCGCCGAGCAGCCCCTGCAGCCAGGCGCCGCGCAGGAAACCGTAGAGAAGCGCGGCGAGCGCGCTCAACGACAATCCGATGATGGCGAAGCCCGTCACGAACCCGCGGGTCTGAGCCAGCAGACGTGGCGGCTCCGGCGATATGCGCGTGACGGCATGGCCGATCTTCCCGATCTCGCTGCGCGCTCCCGTCGCGGTGACGACCGCCAGCCCGCCGCCCGTGACGATCAGCGTGCCGGAGAAGACCAGAGGAAGGTCGTCGCCTCCGGGCGTCGCATCCACCGGCGGCGAGCCCGGCGCCGCGCGCTTGCGCACCGGGACGGACTCTCCGGTGAGCAGGCTCTCGTCGGCCTTGACATCGTCTCCGGAAACCAACATCGCATCGGCCGGCACGCGATCGCCCTCGGCGAGCACGAGCAGATCGCCGCGCACCACCTCCCTGCCCGGGATGCGGAGCTGCGCGCCGTCGCGGATGACGAGCGCGCGCGGGCTCGTCAGGTCCCGCAGCGCTTCGAGCACCCGCTCGCTCCTGCCCTCCTGGATGATGGCGATCGCCACGGAGAGACAGGCGAATGCGAACAGCACCAGCGCCTCGCCGCGGCTGCCGAGCAACAGGTACAACACGCCCGCGCCGAGGAGCAGCGCGAACATCGGCTCGCGGATCACCTCGACGATGATGCGCAGCGCCGTACGGCGCTCGAGCTCCGGCAGCGCGTTCGGGCCCTCGGCCCGCAGCCGCTCGGCCGCCTCGCGCGCGCTCAGGCCGCCGCGCGATCCGGAGGCGGCGCCCGCGTGGGAGTCGTGGGATGCGGTCATCGGGCTGTCCTCCATGCGGGAAGCGAGACCTGGCGAAAGCGTGATCCCGGTCGCGTTCTCACCCGGCAAGACTTTTGGCATTGCTCGTCATCACATCCGGCGCTGCGGCGTTGTTGACGACGGAGAGCCCGCACATCGGGCGCAATGCGACCCCGGCAATGGTGCCGAGAGGAGCCCCTCTTATGTCGAAACCGTTCCGCAGCGTCCTCACCGCCGTAGCCGCCACGGTGTCCCTGGCGTGCCTCGCCGCGCCCGCGATGGCGGACACCCCCTGGCAGGCCCATCACCCGCGCCGCGAGCAGGTCAACAACCGCCTGGTCAACCAGAACGTGCGCATCCACCAGGAAGTCAAGGAGGGCGAGATGTCCCGCGCCAAGGCCGCCCGGCTGCACCGCGCCGATCACCGCATCCGCATGCAGGAGCGGCGGATGGCCGCGAGGCACGGCGGCCACCTCACCAAAGGCCAGCAGGCGAGGCTCGACCGCAGGGAGAACCACGTCAGCCGCCGCATCGGCAGGTAGACCTCGCGCCGGCGCTCGGGCGGGGCCGCATTGACAGGCGGCTCCGCCCATTCACTCGACCTGCTGCGCGAGCGCGCGCGGCACGCGCGCCTCCCCGAGGCTCAGCGAGAACGGCGTGAAGTCCGTGTCGCGGTCGAACCAGTCCTCCTGCTCCGAGCGCTTCAGGAAGCCGACGACCCGGTACGTCACCGGAGTCATCACGATCTCCCATCCCGACTTCAGCACGTACTGGGTGGCGCTGACCGTGAGAAGCTCCGCCGGCGTCCACGAGCCCGCGAAGGCGATGGTGTAGAAGAGCCCCGAATCCACCAGCTCGCCGCACAGAGTGGATCCGACCACCCTCGTCCACAGCCACCGGCCGCCGCTCCACAGTTTCATGCGCGCGAGCACGTAACTGTTGACGAACGAGCCGCACCAGAAGGCGATCATCGAGGCCGCGACGATCCGCGGCGTGCTGCCGAAGATCGCCTCGACCGCCGCCTGCCTGCTCTCCCAGAATCTGGCGGGCGGCAGATGCACGATGACGTAGGACATGAACGCGGCGAAGATCAGCGCCGCGAATCCCGCCCAGACACAGCGCCGGTCGCGGGCGTAGCCGTACACTTCCGTCAGGATGTCGCCGAAGATGTAGGAGATCGGGAAGAACAGCACTCCCGCCATGAACGTCACCGGCCCCACGAGCGGCACCTGCACCGTGGAGACCTTCGCCGGCCCGATCAGGTTCGAGCAGAGGAGCACGCAGACGTAGGCGCCGAGGATGAGGTCGTAATGCTTGTAGCTCTTCATGCTTCAGTGCCTGCGGCGGGAGATGACGAGCACGGCGATCAGCACCACCGCGATGTTGAGCACCCACCAGGCGGACATGCCGTGGCCCTGGAGGAAATCGAGGGCGCTCCGCCCCTGCGGCACGGTCACCGTGCCGGTGAGGAGCTCGCGGATGCCGTCGTGGTCGACGACGACGCCGAGTGAGTGAGCCCCTCCGCTCTCGCCTCGCGTCGAGAGGAGGTACGCGCCGTCCGGCTGCGCAGCGACCGGCACCGGATGGCCATCGAGAGTGGCGGTCAGCTTGCCCGGCCCGGCGATGAGCCGGTGATCGGAAGCGCGGGAGACCCGCAGGGCCAGGGAGTGATCGGCGGGAGCCGCCGTGAGCGTGAGGAGCGCCGAGCGCGCCACGACGGTCGGTCCGTTCTGGGGGGCGGCAGGCGCGGCCATCGCCTAATCCCCGAGACCCAGGAACCGCTCGAGGGTCTCCATGCCCGCCAGCAGCCCGCGAAGCTGCTCCCTGCTGAGGCAGGCGAGCAGCTCACGCTCGCGCTCGAGGACGACCGGCACCAGCTCGGCATACATGCGCCGCCCGGCTTTCGTCAGCCGCACCTCCCGCTCGCGCCGGTCGGCGGCGCTCGAGGCGCGCTCGATGAGATCCCGCTCCTCGAGATGCGCGATGGCGCGGCTCACGCGGGTCTTGTGCATCCGGGTGCTCTCCGCGATGTGCTGCGCGGTGCAGCCGTGCCGCGAGCCGACGGTGGCCATGACCCGCCACTCGGGAACGTCGAGTCCGAAGCGCTCCCGGTAGATGTCGGACAGATGGTTGCTGACGCCAACCGCGAGGCGATTGAGGCGGTAGGGCAGGAAGGCGGCGAGCTCGAGCGCGGGCTCGCTCGGAACCCGGAGGCTCACCGTGCCGCCTCCGTAACGGTTGCGTGCGCAACTAATTGTGCGATCATAGGAGGCGAAGCATACCGGGAGTGAGCGATGAGCACCGCGATTGCTGCCGATGGGAGTGCGCCGCCGGGGCCCCTCGAGTACCTGCAGGGCTTCGGCAACCATTTCGCCACCGAGGCCCTGCCCGGGGCCCTGCCCCGGGGCCGCAACTCGCCGCAGCGCTGCCCCTACGGCCTCTATGCCGAGCAGCTCTCCGGCACCGCCTTCACCGCGCCGCGGCAGGCCAACCGGCGCAGCTGGCTCTACCGCATCCGTCCGGCGGCGGTCCTCGACGGCCCCTTTCGTCCGCTGCCGCACCGCGGGCTGGTGGGGCGCTTCGACGCGCTCTCCGCCTCCCCGAATCCGCTTCGCTGGAGCCCCCCGCCCATTCCGCGGGAGCCGGCCGACTTCGTCGACGGCCTGCTGACGCTCGCCGGCACCGGCTCGGCGGACGCGCATGCGGGCTGTGGGATCCACTGGTATCTCGCCAACCGCTCGATGCGGGACCGGTTCTTTTACGACGCCGACGGCGAGCTCCTCATCGTGCCGCAGCTCGGCAGGCTGCGCGTCGTCACCGAGCTCGGAATCCTCGAAGCCGCCCCGCAGGAGGTGCTGCTGATCCCGCGCGGGCTGCGCTTCCGCGTCGAGCTACCGGACGGTGAGGCGCGCGGGTACGTCTGCGAGAGCTTCGGGGCGCCGATGCGGCTGCCCGACCTCGGTCCCATCGGCTCGAACGGCCTCGCCAACCCGCGCGATTTCCTGACGCCGGTCGCATGGTACGAAGACCGCGAGGGCGACATGGAGCTCGTCGGGAAGCTCTGCGGGGAGCTCTGGACCGCGAAGCTCGGTCACTCCCCGCTCGATGTCGTCGCCTGGCACGGCAACAATGCGCCGTGCAAGTACGACCTGCGCCGTTTCAACACGATCGGCTCGGTGAGCTACGACCATCCGGATCCGTCCATCTTTCTCGTGCTGCAGTCGGTCAGCGATACCCCGGGTGTCGATGCGGTGGACTTCGTCATCTTTCCGCCGCGCTGGCTGGCCATGGAGGACACCTTCCGGCCGCCCTGGTTTCACCGCAACATCGCGAGCGAGTGCATGGGGCTGATCCATGGCGCCTATGACGCCAAGGCGGGCGGCTTCGAGCCCGGCGGCGCATCGCTGCACAACTGCATGACGGGCCACGGCCCGGACGCCGAGACCTTCGAGCGCGCACTGCGCGCCGACACCACGAGCCCGCAGCGCATCAGCGACACCATGGCCATTATGTTCGAGACGCGCACCGTGCTCCGGCCCGCCCGCCTCGCGCTCGAGCTGCCGCAGCTGCAGTCCGACTACGCACGCTGCTGGCGCGGCCTCGGCAGGCGATTCAGCCCGACGGACGCGCCGGACCCGCGTTGAGGAACCTGCTGAATGAGCCCGACTCTCGACTCGACTCACGACCCGCAGCTGCGCAGCTGGGTGGACAGCGCCAACCTGCCGGGCTGCGACTTTCCCATCCAGAATCTGCCGCTCGCCGTCTTCCGGCGCGCGGGAAGCCGGGAGAGCTTCCGTTGCGGGGCGGCCATCGGCGATTCCGTGCTCGACCTCGGCGCGCTCGGCAGGTTGACTCCGCTCGGCGGGCTGGGGGCCGAGGCGCTGGCGGCCTGCGGCGAGCCGTCGCTGCACGGCCTGATGGCGCTCGGGCGGGACGCGTGGACCGCGCTGCGCCGCGGCCTGTCGCAATGTCTGCGCGAGGGCTCGCCGCGCGCGGCCGGGCTCGCCGCCGCGCTCATCCCGCGGAGCGAGGCCGAATTCACGCTGCCGGTCAGGATCGGCGACTACACGGATTTCTACACCTCCATCCATCACGCCACCGCGATCGGCCGTCTCTTCCGTCCCGACCAGCCGCTGCTGCCCAACTACAAGTGGGTGCCCATCGCCTACCACGGGCGCGCCTCCTCGCTCGGCGTCTCCGGCCAGGAGGTGCGGCGGCCGCGCGGCCAGATCATGCCCCGGGGCGCCGATCGGCCGCAGCTCGCCGCGAGCGCGCGTCTCGACTTCGAGCTCGAGGTCGGCGTGCTCATGGGCTCGGGCAACCGACTCGGCGAGCCGATCCCGATCGCGCAGGCCGAGGAGCACGTGTTCGGCCTCTGCCTCCTCAACGACTGGTCGGCCCGCGATCTGCAGGCGTGGGAATATCAGCCGCTCGGGCCTTTCCTCGCCAAGAGCTTCGCCAGCACGATCTCGCCCTGGGTGGTGACGCTGGAGGCCCTCGCTCCCTACCGGCTGCCCTGGAGCCGGCCGGCCGAGGACCCGCAGCCGCTGCCCTATCTCGATTGCCCGCAGCTGCGTGCGGCGGGCGCGCTCGACATGCATCTCGAGGTGGCGCTGGAGACGGCAACCATGCGCGAGGCGGGCGCCGCTGCGCAACCGCTCGCGCGGACCAACTTCCGGCACAGCTACTGGTCGATCGCCCAGATGGTGGCGCATCACACCGTCAACGGCTGCAATCTGGAGCCCGGAGACCTGCTCGGCACGGGCACCCAGTCCGGTCCGACACCGGAGCAGGCCGGCTCGCTCCTCGAGCTCACCGAGGGAGGCAAGCGGCCCATCGCTCTCGCGGGAGGCGAGACGCGCATCTTTCTGGAGGATGGGGATCGGGTGATCCTGCGCGGATGGTGCGAGCGGCCCGGATGCGCGCGGATCGGCTTCGGAGAAGCGAGCGGCACGGTGCTCGCCGCACCCGCTGCTCACAGCATGTAGGCGATGTCGGATGCCGCCGTCGGGTAGGTGAAGAGCGCCTCGCGGAGGGCATCGGTGGTCAGGCGCTCGCGGATCGCCAGCGCGAACAGGTTGATGGTTTCCTCGGCGCCGGGGCCGACGAGATGCGCCCCGAGCACGCGCCGGCTCTTCCCGTCGACGAGCACCTTGAAGCCGTAGACCGGCTCGGCGATGCGGCGCGCGGTGTACCAGTCGGAAGCCTTCCCACAGTGGACCCGCACGTCGCGGCTCGCCTCACGCGCCGCAGCCTCTCCGAGCCCCACCGCCGCAATCGGCGGCAGGGTGAAAGCCACCGTGGGCACCGCACGATAGTCAGCGGTGCGTGTGTTGCCTTCGAGGAGGTTCGCAGCAACGATCTCGGCGTCGCGTCCCGCGACGGGCGTCAGCGGCGGACCGCGCTGCGCGCAGTCGCCGGCGGCGTACACCGCGGGATTGGATTCGCTCTGCAGCCACTCGTTGAGCCGCAAGCGGCCGCGATCGTCGGCCGCGACGCCACCGGCTTCGAGGTCCAGCATCTCCCAGGCGGGCCTTCGGCCGGCCGCATGCACCACGAGATCGGCCTGGACCGGGCCCGCGGCGCCCGCCGAGGAGTAGCGGACCGTGAACCCGCGAGAAGTGCCGGTGCGGCCGCCCGCCGAGCCCTCGCCGGCCTCGATGGCCTGCACCTTCGCACCGGTCACGACCTCGATGCCCATGGCGCGGAATGATTCCATGAGCCAGCCGACGAGGTCGGGATCGAACCCGGTCAGCATGCGCTCGCTGCGCTGCAGCACCGTGACCCGCGCCCCCGAGAGCGCCGCGATGTTGGAAAACTCCGCGGCGATGTAGCCGCCGCCGATGAAGACGATGCGCTCCGGCAGCGCCTCGAGCGAGAGGAAGCCTTCGTGGGTGATGAGGTGCTCCTGCCCCGGAATGCCGAGCGTCACGGGCTCCGCGCCGGCGGCGAGCACGATGTTGCGGGCCTCGAGCCCGGTGTCGGCCACCGCCAGCTCGCGCGGGCCCGTGAAGCGCGCCGTCCCGTGAAAGACATCGATGCCGGCCTCGCGAAAGCCGCGCGCCCGCTGCTCGGGCACCGGATCGGTGAAGCCGCGCTTGAAGGACATGAGGTCGGCCCAGTCGATCGCGAGCCCGCCCCTGACTCCCCGCCCATCGAGCCGCCTCGCCGCCCGCACCGTCTCGGCGCCCGAGACCAGCACCTTCTTGGGATCGCAGCCGCGCAAGGCACAGGTTCCGCCCAGCGGCCGGCAGTCGATGACGGCAACGCTCCGCCCGGCCTGTCGCACGCGCGAGGCCACGCCCGAGGCAGCGACGCCGCTGCCGACCACGATCAGATCGTATCGCGTGCCCATCGCCGAGGCGGCCGCAAGCAAGGCCGGGACCCGGAGGGGGCGACGCTACTGATGGCGATACCCGATGCGGAAAGCGCCCCAGTGCCGCCCGCGCACCCAGATCGGAGAGGACAGATCCTTCATCAGCACGAAGTTGCCGCCGCCCATGTCCCGGCGGTAGGTCTGCAGGAGGAAAGGCTTCGTGTTGCGGGCGACCTTCTGCACCGCGCGATCCTTGAAGAGACGCCGATTGCGGCAGTGCGCGGCGTTCCAGACCGGATCCTTGCCTTGAGGCTGGCGGTAATTGGGGTTGTGCGTCGGCAGGTATCCGCCCTTCGACCAGGCGACGCAGAAGATGATCCGCGGGTCGGAGCGCTGCAGAGGGTCCTGAATGGGCGGCAACACCCGATCGGTGAACTCGACGTACTCCGTGAGATACTGCTTGGGGTTGCTGCCCGGGATCTCACGGTAATTCTCGTCGAACAGCTGCCTCTCGGTGATCTCCCCGCGCGCGATGGCGGACTCGAACAGCTCGCCGATCCGTTTCGCCGTCTCGACGCCGAGCCGGATGATGGGCGTGTCGGAAGTCTCCATTCCGCTGCCGGCGATGAGCTCTATCAGCCCCTCGCTCAGCCCGAGCAGTCCCTCCACCCGCTTGTCGGCCTGCGTCAGGCTGGTGGAGGAGAGCTGCACGCCCTCGGCCAGAGTGCCGAGCTCGGCCAGCGTGGCGTTGCAGGCTTCGAGATTGCCGGCCGCGGAGCGCGCGATCGCATCGATCTCGCGGCTCACCGTGCCGAATGCTCCATGCGCGCGGACGATGACGCCCTGTACCTGCTGGGCGCCGCGTCCGGCCTCGCCTGCGTGCTTGTCGGCCGCCCCGCCCTCGGTGATCAAGCCCTCGATCTGCTCCGCGAGCGAGCGCACGGTGCTGGTGATGCGCTCGGTTGCCGTGCGGGTCTCCTCCGCGAGACTCTTCACCTCGCCGGCCACGACGGCGAACCCGCGCCCCGCCTCTCCGGCCCTGGCCGCCTCGATGCCGGCATTGAGCGACAGGAGACGCGTCTGTTTGGCGATGCCCTCGATGGCGGTGGCGACCGCGGTGATCTGTCCGAGCACGGGACCGAAGGACGCCAGCCGCTCCTGGATGCGGCCGACCGTGGCCGTCAAACGGCCGATGTGCTCCACCGCGCCGCCGATGAGATTGCGCGACTCGGAGATCTCCGCACCGGCGGCGGAGGCGGCGCGTTGGGCCTCACGGGCGGCGCGGTCGATCTCGCGGTTGCCCGAGACCATGGTCTCGGTCGACTGATGGAGCTCCTCGAACTGCGCCGCCTGCCCGGAGACGCGGGTGGAAAGGTCCTCCAGATGGCCGGCGATGTCGGCGACCTCGACACCCAGTGAGCCCAACCGGCTCGCCAGCTCCGCGATCAGGCGGTCGCTCGCGGATCTGTCTGCGACCTCGGCGGCGGGCGTCATGGACCGCTAGACTAGCGACAGGCCGCGAGGATCGCTATTGGCGTCGCCCGCCCGGTGTCTGCGCGCAGCGAGTGTTCTGATTGCGGGACAGTGGCTTCTTACTGAATGAGCCGGCTGCACAGGTCCAGCAGCGGTCCCGGCAGCACGCCGAGCGCCAGCACCGCCGCAGCATTGACGCCGATCACGAAACGCGGGCCGAGCGGCCGCAGAGTCGCGGGCAGGCCTTCCGGCGGCGCATCGAAGTACATGAGCTTCACGACCCGCAGATAGTAGAAGGCGCCCACCACCGACATCACGATCGCGACGACCACGAGGCCGAGATGGCTCGTCTCCCAGAGCGCCTGGATGATCCTGAGCTTCGCCCAGAAGCCCACGAACGGCGGCACGCCGGCGAAGGAGAACATCAGGACCATCATCACCATCGCGAGCAGCGGATCGCGCCGGTACAGGCCCTTGTAATGGTCGAGCTTGTCCGCCTCGAAGCCCTTGCGGCCGGCGAGCAGGATCACGCCGAAGGCGCCGAGCGCCATGAGGACGTACACCAGCACGTAATAGAGCGCCGCGGTGTAGCCGCTCGGCGTGCCGGCGACGAAGCCGAGCACGATGAACCCGACGTGGCCGATCGTGGAATACGCCAGCATGCGCTTCAGATCCGACTGCGCAATCGCCACCACGTTGCCGACGATCAGGGACAACACGGCGAGCGGCATCAGCATGACCGTCCAATCCGCAGAGGTGCGGGCAAGCCCGTGGGCCAGCAGGCGCAGCATCAGCGCGAAGTACGCGATCTTGGGAACCGTGCCGACGAAAAGCGTCACGCTGGTCGGCGCACCCTCATAGACGTCAGGCAGCCACATGTGGAATGGCACGGCACCGAACTTGAAGGCGACCGCGACCACGATGAAGGTGAGGCCGAGGATGACGCCCAGGCTTGCGGGCGTCGAGAGCTTCGTCGCGATCACTTCCAGGTCGAGCGTTCCCGTCAGTCCGTACACGATCGACATGCCGTAAAGCAGCGTGCCCGAAGCGATTGCGCCCAGCACGAAGTACTTCATGGCCGATTCCGCCGCGATACCCGAGTCCCGGTCGAACGCCACCATGGCGTAGACCGAAAGAGCGAGCAGCTCCACGCCGATGTACACGGTGAGGAGCGTGTTGGCGGAGACGAGCACGAAGATGCCGAGCAGCGCCGTGAGCGCAAGAACATAGTACTCGCCGCGCAGGATGTCCCGGTTCTCGAGATACGTGCGCGAGTAGAGCAGCGCGACCGCGACGAACAGAAACCCGGCGAGCTTCAGCACGAAGCCCAGCGGATCGGCCACGTACATGCCGTCGAAAAGCAGCTGGTGGTGCCCCACATCGGCATAGCGGACGGTGAGCGCCGCCCCGATCACGAGTGCAACGAGCGTCAGCGTCGAGGTTGCCCCCGGCCGCCTCACGCCCACGAACACCTCGAAGAGCAACACCACGCAGATCGCGAAGGCGAGATAGATCTCCGGGATCGCGGGGCTCATGCTGTGCCAGACAGTCATCATGGGCCGATCTTCATGGTTGGGTCCTGTGGGCGGATCACAGCGGGATCTTGGTGGCGACGGCCTGGGCGACGAGGTGGTGGATCGAGGGCTCCATGATCTTCAGGAGCGGCTCCGGCCAGATGCCGACGGCCAGCACCAGGACGCCGAGCACGCCGAGCACGACGAACTCCCGGCCGTTGAGATCGGTCAGATGCGCCACGTGATCGTTGGCGACCGGCCCGTAGAGCACCTTCTTGACGAGCCAGAGCGAGTAGCAGGCGCTCAGGATCAGCGTCACCGCCGCCAGAGCCGAGTACCAGAAGCTCGCCTTGAAGCTGGCGAGAATGACCAGGAACTCGCCCACGAAGCCCGAGGTCCCCGGGAGGCCGGTGTTGGCCAGGGCAAACCCGACCATGAAGGCGGCGAAGATCGGCATCGTGTTGATGACCCCGCCGTAGGCGGAGATCTCGCGCGTGTGCATCCGATCGTAGAGCACTCCGACGCAGAGAAAGAGCGCGCCGGAGATGAGGCCGTGAGAGATCATCTGCACCATCGCGCCGTCCATGCCCATGGCCGCGCCCTGCACCTGGCCGGTCGTGCGGACGATCTCGTATACCACGAACGCGCCGAGCGTGACGAAGCCCATGTGCGCGATGGACGA
>DASZYK010000321.1:0-19452 GCA_035545455.1 Steroidobacteraceae bacterium | reverse complement strand
AACAGGTCGGTGATGGAGTCCACGACGGCCGCCTCGGGGCGCAGCTCGTCGACAGCCTGGTAAATCTCGGCAAGATGCGCCTCGAGGCCGAAGCGGGAGGGCCGCTCCGCGATCAGATGCAGCAGTCCGCGCTGCGTCCATTGCCCCAGATCGATGCCGATGGAGCGCATGTTGCGGATCATCTGCTTCGGGGATTCCTCCAGGAGGAAATAGGCGCACCGCTCGCCGCGGCGGCAGGCCGCATCGGCGAAGCTCGCCGCGAGGCTCGTCTTGCCGGTGCCCGCCGTGCCGGACACGAGCACGGTGCTGCCTCGGTACAGTCCCTTTCCGCCCAGAATGCCATCGAGGGAGGGGACGCCGGTCGAGACGCGCTCCGTCGGCGCCGGATGGTCGAGTCTGAGGGAAGTGACCGGGAGGACGTTCAATCCTCTCCGCCCGATGAGAAACGGATATTCGTTGGTGCCGTGGAAGGAGCCCCGATACTTGACGATGCGCAGGCGGCGGGTGGAAAGCTCCTCGCGCACCCGATGATCCAGCAGGATCACCGCATCCGTGACGTACTCCTCGAGACCCTGGCGTGTGAGGCTGCCCCTGCCGCTCTCACCCGTGACGACGGTGGTCAATCCTCTGTCCTTGAGCCAGCGCAGAAGCCTGCGCAGCTCGGCGCGCAGGATGGTCTCGTTCGACAGGCCGCCGAAGAGGGATTCGATGGTATCGAGCACCACCCGTCTGGCGCCGACGCTGCGCACCGCATGATCGAGCCTGACGAAGAGGCCCTCGAGGTCGTACTCGCCGGTCTCCTCGATCTCGCTGCGATCGACGCGAACGTAATCGATGAAGAGCTTGCCTTCCGCGATCAGTCCCGGCAGATCGAATCCGAGCGAGGCCACGTCGCAGGCGAGATCCTCGGCGCTTTCCTCGAAGCTGACGAGAACGCCCGGCTCGCCGAACTTCCGGGCGCCGTTGACGAGGAAGCTCAGCGCGAGCAGCGTCTTGCCGGAGCCGGGCCCGCCGCAGACGAGCGTCGGCCGCCCCGCGGGCAGTCCGCCGTCGGTGATCTCGTCGAGACCGCTGATCCCGCTCGGGCTTTTCTGCAGGTGGAGTTGCGTGTTGCTCGGTTCAGGCATCAGGACAGTATAGGACGGTAGTCAGGCATGCTCCCGGCTCGATCCTCCATCGCACGGCTGAGCGGCAAAGCTCGAGCTTCGTCGGGCGGCCCGATGCGTGCGCCGCCGCAACCAGGCTCGACCTCAGCGGATGCTCTCGCGCAGCTTGGCAGCAAGCTTGGAGCCTGACTCGGCATCGAGCGTCTGCGCCGGCCATCCGATGCCGAGGCCCCGGTCATGGCTCGGCTTCGGAATGATGTGGAAATGCACGTGCGGGACAGCCTGGTGCGCGGCACTCCCATTGTTCTCAAGCACGTTGTATTCCTTGACCCCGGTGACCTCGATGACCGCGCGGCAGATGCGCGGCAGGACGCGGCCGAGGGCTGCTGCGGATTCGTCGGAAAGCGCATCCAGAGTCCTCGCAGGCTCCTTGGGGATGACCAGCGTGTGGCCGGTACTGAGCGGGTTGATGTCGAGGAAGGCGAGGACACGCTCGTCCTCGTAGACCTTGTGGCAGGGAATCGCGCCGCTCAGGATCTTGCCGAAAATCGTCTCTGACATGGATGCCGCTCCCGCTCGAGCCAGTCCGCGTATTGTCGCTCAACGGCGCGCGGGCCGGAACATGGATGCCACTCGACCGTCTACCCTGGCAGGCGGAATGAAGAAGCGCGCCGCGGCGCGCGAGGTGCTGGCGCGGGATGATGGCCCGCGGGGAATCGGCCGGAATGCGCATGTTCGAGTCGCTGCTGCTTTGGCTCTCGCCGTTTCGGCTGATGAAGGACGTGAGCCGCGGAACGCGCGAGGAGCGTATCGCCGCGTACAGGCACAACCGGCGCAGGCGAGGCGAGCTCACAGTGTATATGCGGCGCTGGGCCTTCGTGCTCGTGACCGCGGCACTCCTCACGGAATCCTTCGATGCATTGGGCGGCGTCGGCGGCCGTCCCGTATGGGCGGCGAACGTCTTCGTCTATCTGGCGGCGGCGTGCGCCACGTTTCTCGTCTGCAGCCTGTGCGTCCTCTTCGTCACCGCCTACGTCTACGTTTACCTGAACAGTCACGAAGGATGACCCGGCGCGAGGTGATGCCATGGCAGAAGTGACCACGAATCACGACACGATCCGCAAGTGGGCCGAGAAGAAGGGCGGCAAGCCCGCCGCGGTGGCGCGCACCCGCCAGGGCGGGGATGTTGGAATCGTGCGGATCATGTTCCCGGAAGCGCCGCAATCGGAGCATCAGGCGCTGACGGAGATCTCCTGGGAGGAGTTCTTCAAGGAATTCGAGCAGCGCAAGCTGGCCCTCCTGTACGAGGAGGACAGCCTCTTCTCGAAGATCGTCGGCCGGGACACCGTCGAGCGGCGCAGCCACGGGGAATCCGGCGCGGCGCGGCACTGAGCGGCCCCCGGGACCGCTTGCCGGCGGGCTGGGGCGCTAGTGCCGCTGAGGCAGGGTGATGCCGAGCCGCCGCATCTTGCGGTAGAGCGTGTTGCGCCCAATGCCGAGCTTGTGCGCGACACGGCTGATGTTGCCGTGATGCAGCTCTATTTCCTTGAGGAGCGCGCCGCGCTCGGCCTTCTCGAGCGGATTCAGCCCCTGAGCCTCGGGCGGCAGCTCCGATTCCTCGGCCGCGGCCGGCTCCGGCTCGCCGACGCCGTAATCGGCGGGCAGGCAGCTGCCGTCCAGCCTGTCGCCTGAGCGCATTGCGATCATCCCGCGCAGCACGTTGCGGAGCTGCCGGATGTTGCCGGGCCACGCGTACGCGCGCAGCGCATCGGCCAAGTCATCGCCCAACGTCACCGACGGTGTCGCGGCGCTCTCCTGCGCGAAGATGTGACGGATGAGCGCCGCCTTGTCCTTGCGCTCGCGCAGCGGCGGCAGCGTCAGCACCAGACTCTGCAGGCGATAGAAGAGGTCCTCGCGGAATTCGCCGCGGCGCACCTTCTCCTGCAAGCCGCCACGCGCCGCGCTCACCACGCGCACATCGATGCGGACGGGGGCCTCCCCTCCCGGCCGCAGCACCTCCCGCTCCTCGATGACGTGCAGCAGTCGCGCCTGCAGGTCGAGGGGCAGCTCGCCCACGTCGTCCAGGAACAGCGTGCCGCCGTTGGCCTGCACGATGCGTCCCACGTCCTCGTCCGCGTCGGGCTTGTCGGTAGCAGCCGGTTGGCCTTCGCCCTGGGCGGGCAAAGCGCCCGGGGAGGCTGCGGGCTGCGCGGAACGCGGTCCGGCGGGCCGTCCGAAGAGCTCCTGCTGCAGCTGTGCTTCGGGCAGGGAGCTGCAGTTGACGGCGACGAAGGGCTTGTCGGCCCGGTCGCTCGAGGCGTGCATGGCGCGGGCGAAGAATTCCTTGCCGGTGCCGGACTCCCCGAGAAGAAGGATCGGCACCTCCCGCGACTGGGTGCGCCGGGCGGCCTGGATGTTGCGTCCCATCATGGGATCGCCGAAATCGAGCTCATCGAGCGGGCTGCGTCCCGGATCCGGGAGCGGCAGCTCCTCGATGCGCGCGAGCCGCTGCTTGTTGCCCAGGGCGCGCTTGGATTGCGGGGCCTGCGCGATGGCGAAGAATCTGCCGCCGTGGCGGGCATCGTAGATCGGCAGGGGATGGAAGGACTTCTTCTGGCTGCGGCCGACGAGCGCGCTGAGCGAGATGTTGAATATCCGCTCGAGGGGCGCTCCGGCGAGCTCGCTCGCGTTCTTGACGCCGAGCTGGAAGAGCGCATTGCGATCGAGCGCCGCGATGGCGCCCGAGGCGTCGAGCGCGATGATGCCCTCGCCCCAGGTGCCTACCAGCTCCGGCCGGCTGTGGAAGCGCACCACGAACTCGTCCTTGAAGCGGTGCAGGAAGAGGCGGTTCTCGATCATCTGCGCCGACATGTTGACCAGCACCAGCGTGTGCTGCTGCGCGCGGTCCGATTCCCCGGAGGCGTCCAGCACCGCCACGAGATCCCCGCTGTGGTCGAAGATCGGCGCCGCGCAGCAGGTGAGTCCGGTGTTGCGCGAGAAGAAATGCTGGTCGCGATGCACGATGAGCGGCGCCCGCTCGAAGAGACAGGTGCCCATGCCGTTGGTGCCGCCGTGCTCCTCGCTCCAGACCGCCCCGAGGACGAGGCCGGTGCGGAAGGCGGCGTTGCGGAAGCTGAGGTCGCCGTAATAGTCGAGGAGGACGCCGTCCCGGTCGGTGAGGATGATGGAATAGCCCGAGCCGGCGAGCTGATGATAAAGGTGCGCCATCTCGGCGTCGGCGAAAGAGACGAGCTCGAGGTTGCGCTCCTTGCGCGCCAGGCGCTCGTCCCGCGGCAGCACGTAGGGCTCCCGCTGGGACTGCGGGTCGAGGTGGTATTGCGTGAGGCAGCGCAGCCAGGAGCGCTTCACGTAATCCGGCGTCCCCGGGCCTTCGTCGCGCGCGGTACCTCGCAGTACCGACTGGATGTAACGGGCGTGACTGCCGATCGGTTGCAGCATGGAGTCCCCCTCTTTCGAGCCGTGGCATTATGCCATGGGAGTTCCTCCCGGTCCCGCCAGCATCGAATCCGATACAGCCGCCCGGACGACTGTTCCGTATTGGAACAAGAGCCCCTCGCGGGAGCCTTCGGCAGCGGCCTCGCGTGCTTCGCGCCGATCCGCGGCTAAACTCGGCTACCCATTGCGCTGCGCGCGGGATCTACGTGGCCCGCTGCCGCGGGCCCCGTCCGTGCGGCAGCGCGAGCGCGCCGAACAGAGAGAGGAATTATGAAGACGAAGGCAGCCATTGCATACGCGCCGGGCAAGCCGCTCGAGATCGTGACCGTGGACCTGGACGGCCCGAAGGCGGGGGAGGTCCTGGTCGAGATCAAGGCGAGCGGCGTATGCCATACGGACGAGTTCACCCGCTCCGGCGCCGACCCGGAGGGGCTCTTCCCGGCGATCTTCGGGCACGAGGGCGCCGGCGTCGTGGTCGACGTTGGGCCCGGAGTCACCTCGCTGAAGAAGGGCGATCACGTGATCCCGCTCTACACGCCCGAGTGCCGGCAGTGCAAGTCCTGCCTGTCGCGCAAGACCAACCTCTGCACGGCCATCCGCGCGACCCAGGGCAAGGGCGTGATGCCCGACGGCACCAGCCGCTTCTCGATCGGCGGGCAGATGGTGCACCACTACATGGGGTGCTCGACCTTCTCCAACTACACGGTGCTGCCGGAGATCGCCGTCGCGAAGATCCGCGAGGACGCGCCGTTCGAGAAGGTCTGCTACATCGGCTGCGGTGTGACCACCGGGGTCGGCGCCGTCATCAACACCGCGAAGGTCGAGCCCGGCTCCAACGTCGTCGTGTTCGGGCTGGGCGGCATCGGCCTCAACGTCATCCAGGGCGCGCACATGGTGGGCGCCAACAAGATCATCGGCGTCGACCTGAACCCGCGGCGCAAGGCGCTCGCCGAGCGCTTCGGCATGACGCACTTCGTCAATCCCAAGGAGGTGGGCGGCGATCTCGTGCAGCACCTGGTCGCGCTCACCGACGGCGGCGCGGACTACAGCTTCGAGTGCGTCGGCAACGTCGATCTCATGCGCCAGGCGCTCGAATGCTGCCACCGCGGCTGGGGCGTGTCGGTGATCATCGGTGTTGCCGGCTCGGGACAGGAGATCAAGACCCGGCCGTTCCAGCTCGTGACCGGGCGTGTGTGGAAGGGCACCGCGTTCGGCGGCGCACGCGGCCGCACGGACGTGCCGAAGATCGTCGACTGGTACATGGACAAGAAGATCAACATCGATGACCTCATCACCCACGTCATGCCGCTCGAGAAGATCAACGATGCCTTCGATCTCATGCACAAGGGCGAGTCGATCCGCTCGGTCGTGACGTTTTGAAGCCAACAACCGCTTGAGAGGAATAACATCATGGCTATCTCGATTCATCCGGCCGTCGACGGCGGCGTCAAACCCGGCAATCCGTCATTCGCCGGCGGCACGCTCACCTGCAAATGCGCTTCCTCGCCGGTGACGGTTGGCCTCGGGGCCAACGTGGCGTTCGATCATGTTTGCGGGTGCACCAAGTGCTGGAAGCCCGACGGGGCGCTCTTCTCGCTGGTGGCGGTCGTGCCGAGGGACAAGCTCACGGTGACCGCGAACGCGCAGAAGCTGAAGATCGTCGATGAGAGCGCTCCGATCCAGCGCTACCGCTGCACGGGCTGCGGCGTCCACATGTACGGGCGCATCGAGAACAAGAATCACCCGTTCTACGGGTTCGACTTCGTCCATCCGGAGCGCTTCAAGGAGCAGGGCTGGGCGGCGCCGGAGTTCGCGGCGTTCGTCTCGTCCATCATCGAGGCGGGCTTCCCGCCGGCGCGCATGGGCGAGGTACGCTCGCGTCTCAAGGAGCTCAAGCTCGAGCCTTATGACTGCCTCTCGCCGGCGCTGATGGATGCGATCGCGACGCACGCCGCCAAGGCGAAGGGGACCCTGGCGGCTTAGCGCAGAAGCGAAGCGCTCAGATCCGCTGCGGAGCGGCAGCCGAGCTGACCGAGAACGCGATCGAGCTCGACGGCGAGCATGTCGAGCGCCCGGCGCACGCCGCGCTCGCCGTCGGCCGCGAGGCCGTAGAGGGCTGCGCGTCCGATCATCACTGCGTGCGCCCCCAGGGCGAGCGCCTTGGCGACGTCGGTCCCGCGTCGAAAGCCGCTGTCGATGACGATCGTCAGGCGGTTGCCCATGGCCGCCGCGATCTCACCGAGCACCTCGATCGGCGCCACGCAGTGGTCGAGCTGCCGGCCCCCGTGGTTGGTGAGCACGATGCCGTCGCAGCCGGCATCGAGGGCGCGCTGCGCGTCCTCGATGCGCAGCACGCCCTTGACGAGAAGCTTTCCGGGCCAGTGCCGGCGTATCCATGCAATGTCGCTCCAGGCTATGGTCGGCTCGAACATCTGCGGGATGATGGTGCTGCCGCCGACTGCGCTCGCCGCGCCGGGAGGCAGAAAGGCCTCGATGTTGTGGAAACGCGGCACGCCCTTGCGCAGCAGGACCTCGAGCAGCCAACGCGGGTGGCGTGCGGCATCCAGAATCGCGGAGATGCGCGGCTTGCCCGGGCGCACGTAGTTGCGTTTGTCCCATTCCCTGCTGCCGAAGACGTTGGCATCTGATGTGAGCACCAGCGCCTCATAGCCCGCGTGCGCCGCTCTTGTCATGATGTCTTCCGCGATCGCGCGATTCTTCATCACGTAAAGCTGCATCCAGAGCCGGCCGCCCGCCTTGGCCGCGACATCCTCGAGGCGCGTCGTGGACAGCGTGCTCAGCGTGTAGGGAATTCCGAACGATGCCGCGGCGCGCGCAAGAGCCAGGTCGCCGCCGGGATGCAGCATGCCATTGAGCCCGGTGGGTGCAATGATGAGCGGTGCGGCGGCGTTCCGGCCGAGAATCGGTGCCTCCAGGCTTCTTCCGGACGTGTCGACCAGCGTCCGCGGCACGAACCGTAAAGCAGCCAGCGCCTCGCGGTTGCGGCGCAGCGTCGCCTCGTCCTCCGCTCCGCCTTCGACGTATTCGAAGACGAACCCGGGCACGCGGCGGCGCGCGATCTCGCGCAGGTCCGCGATGTTGAGGGCGCCGGCGCAATCGCGCACGCGGCCCGCGCGCCGCTTCCACGGCATGCCGGCTACTCGAGCGCCACGTCGATCCTTGATGCGGTGAAGGTGTTGGTTGCAGCGTCGTAGGAGCCGACCGCGACGACCCTGAACACCGAGTTCGAGCCGTTCAAGGTGCTGGTGAGGTCGCTGGCGAAGTTGCCTGCGGCGCTGAACACCGAGATGCCGTTCGCGACGTTGCCGATGGCGAACTGCTTGCCGCCCGAGATCGTGATCGCGGGCGTGCCGGTGAGCTGGGTGGGCTGCGGGCCGACCACGACCTCGGCGGTCGTCGCGTTGGCGAGGTTCAACGCCAGGCTCGTGGCGTCGTAGGAGGTGAACGGGGAGGTCGTCCCTTTGCCGCCGCTCCACTCCACGACGAGGTTGGCGGGCTCCGAGCTGGCCGGTGTCACCGCCGTCGCGGCGAAGTCCGGCGGAGCCGCGCCGAACGGAGCGGGAATGCCGTCGACCCGCAGCAGCGTACCGGCCGGGGTCGCGCTCTGGTCGGCCTGCGCTCCCGCCCCGGCGGTGTCGACCGCATAGGCCGATGCGACGGCGTCATTGGCGCTCGACGTGCCCGTCCCCGCGAAATTGAAGCCGCTCGCGGCGACCGGGCCCATGGCGAGCAGGTTGAGCGTCGCCGAGCCCGCCGCGCCGGAGGTGAGCGTTCCCCATGCCGGGGTGGACTGCAGCCGCACGAAGCCCTGGGTGGCATCGAGCGTCAGCGCACCGGAGCTGTTGGTCGATCCGAAGCCGACCGCGTCGATCTGCGAGCCGACGGAGATGGACTGAGTGGTTGGAGTGACCCCGGCCGTGCCGTCCTGCGCCATCAGAGTGGAGGAGCCCACGCTCACGGTCGCGGTCTGGTAATGGCTGAAGCACAGGTTGCTCGGACAGTTGCCCTGGAAGTTCAGGAACGTGGCGTCGGTTACCGTCAGGTTGTTGCCGCTTCTGGCCGTGACGATGCCACGCACGTGCTCGTATTGGCCGTTGGAGACGACTGTGCCGGCGTACACCTGGGTCGCAGTCAGGGCGGGAGTGATGGTGGACATGTCACCGAGCGTGCCGTACGCCACGATCGGGGTGTTCGAGGTGAGCGCCGCCACGGCTGCAAGTCCGGCCGAGCCGGTATAGACCTTGCCGTTGACGTTGTAGTAAGTCGTCGAGGTTGGGTTCACCGTCAAAGCGCCGACGGTCGAGTAGACGTTGTCCTCGAATGGCCTGATGTTCTCGACGAAGTTGCCGGCGCCCGTGTCGGCGGCCACGAAGAGGCCGCGGGCCCGGATCGGCCCCGTATCGGTGGGCGTCGTGGTCGCGATCACGAACGGCCTGATGGTCACGGTGTTGCCGCTGATCGAGTTGGAGGCGGCCAGGTCGAAGTCGAGGGCGAAGCGCGTCGACTGATTCAGGTTGATGACGAGCGGGTGTGACGGGTCGAGCTTGACGTTGACGTAGACGATGCCCGGATTGGCGGTGCCGGCCGAGTTCTGCACCGTGGCCGCGGTCGACTGACCCTTCAGGTAGACCGTCGGAAACGAATAGTCGATGCCGATGCTGACCGACTTGTACGTGCCCGTGGGAATGCCCACTGCGTTCAGCAGCTCGGTGAGGTCCACGCGCTGCGTGAGATCGGCGAATTCCTCGTAGGTATAGCCGGCCGGGTAGGCGATGTAGCCATCGCTGCGGGTCAGGCTGTAGAGGGTGACGCCGACGATGTACGTCGAGAAATCTCCCGCCGCCTGGCTGCTGACGGTCACCACCGGCGTGCCGTTGCTCACCTTGGTATTGGTGCTGCAGCCGGCCAGCGCCGCCGCGAGCGCCGCACCGAAGCCGAAGATCCAGAGGCGCAGAGCGCCCAGAGCGCCCGGTTTGGCGCGAGCGCGGTCGAAAATCATCAAAAGCTCCCCCTGTCACACGGGATGGATGGGCATGTACTCGGCGCCGGGACCCGCTCGGGACCCGTATGGCTTGGTTAGAGATGCCGGCCGTCGTTCCGTTCACATTGCCCGGTAGGACTAGTTTAGCCATTCTCGGGGCTCGACGCGCGGCCGGAAAGCCGGTAAAGTCCGCGCCGCATCCTGCGGGTGCCATACCCGGCTCCCGCTCACCTGGCGATGCCCACCGGGCCGGGCGACCGCTCGCCCCGCGCAAGCCAACACAGAGGTTCCCCGAATCCATGTCCTTTTCCGATCTCGGGCTCGCGCCCGAGCTGTCGCGCGCCGTGGCCGAGCAGGGCTACGAGACGCCGACCCCCATTCAGAAGCGGGCGATCCCCGCCGTGATCGCCGGCCGCGACGTGCTGGCCGGCGCCCAGACCGGCACCGGCAAGACGGCCGCTTTCGTCCTGCCGGTGCTGCAGGCCCTGGCGCAGAGCCCCGCCGGCCGCGCCCCCCGGGCGCTCGTCCTGACTCCCACCCGTGAGCTCGCCGCGCAGGTGGCCGAGAGCGCCCGCCAGTACGGGCGGCATACGAAGACGCGCACTTGCGTCGTCTTTGGCGGGGTGAGCATCAACCCGCAGATCGACGCCCTGCGCGGCGGTTGCGATCTTCTGGTCGCCACGCCCGGGCGGCTTCTCGATCTCGCCGGACAACGCGCGGCGGATCTGCGCGAGATCCGGCACTTCGTCCTCGACGAGGCGGACCGGATGCTCGACATGGGCTTCATCCATGCCATCCGCCAGGTGCTGAAGCTGCTGCCGGAGCGGCGGCAGAACCTCATGTTCTCGGCCACGTACTCCGATGACATCCGCGATCTCGCGACCCGTCTGTTGCGCGATCCGGTGAGCGTCGAGGTCGCGCCGCGCAACGCCACGGCCGACCGCGTCGATCAGCAGGTATACCGCGTGCCGAAGGAGCACAAGCGCCACCTGCTGGCGCACCTCATCCGCGAAGGGGACTGGCATCAGGTGCTGGTCTTCACCCGTACCAAGCACGGCGCCAACCGCCTGGCGGAGCAGCTCGCCGCAGCGGGCATCGCGACGGCAGCCATTCACGGCAACAAGAGCCAGAACGCGCGCGTGCGCGCGCTCGCCGAATTCAAGGCGGGCAAGATCACTGCGCTCGTCGCCACCGAGGTCGCCGCGCGCGGCCTCGACATCAAGGAGCTGCCTTTCGTCGTGAACTACGAGCTGCCGAACGTGCCGGAGGACTACGTGCACCGGATCGGCCGCACCGCCCGAGCCGGCGGCGCGGGCTGCGCCATCTCGCTGGTGGCGCCCGACGAGGCGGGCCTCCTGAAGGATATCGAGCGCCTGCTGCGCCGCGCGCTGCCGGTCGCCGCGACTCCTCAGTTCGCCGTGACCGCCGAGCCGCGTCCGGCGCCGTCCGGGTCTGCACCCGCGCGGTCCGCGCAGCCGAAGCATCACGCCAACCGTCACAAAATCGACGGCAGCGATCCCGGACGGCGCGAGACGCCGGGGCCGACGGGCCGCCCGGGACGGGCCGGGCATGCACGGCCCTCCGGCCGCAGCTTCGGACCGCGCGGAGGCCGGCGCTTCGGCTCATCGCGCGGCTGAGTGAATCGGTGCCGGCGGTCCGGAACCGCCGGGTCTCTCTCGGATTTGTCTGTAGCGCGCCGGATGGGCGGCGCCGCGAATCTGGAGAGAGCTCATGGCAACCGACGTCACACAGCAGGGCTTGGGACGAAGTCGGCCACAACCTTCGGGCTTCGCCCGCATCGAGCCGGGAGCGCCGTCTGCGCGCCACGGCCCGCTGGCCGCACTCACGCGCCTCGAGTCGGCGGAGTCGCTCGAGCGCAGCCTCGGTTGGTTCAGCATCGGCCTCGGCGCCGCCGCCGTCGCCGCGCCGCGCCTCATCTGCTGGCTGAGCGGAGTTCGCAGTCCCACGGTCATGCGGCTCGTCGGAGCGCGGGAGCTGACGGCAGGCATCGGTATCCTGACCCAACGTGATCGCACTCCCTGGATGTGGTCGCGCGTCGCCGGCGATACGTTCGATCTGGCCGCGCTCTCCGTGGCCTTGGCCGGCGGCCGGCGGCGCGGCAGGGCCGCTGTCGCGCTCGCCGCGGTGGCGGGCGTCACCGCGCTCGACGTGCTCGCGGCCCTCCGCCTCACGGGCAGCAGGGCCGGGCGCGCGGTGCCGACTCTGTCGGGCAGCACCGACATCTATCTCGAGCGCAGCGTCGCCGTCAGCAAATCTCCCGAGGAGTGCTACCGCTTCTGGCGCAGCTTCGAGAACCTGCCACGCTTCATGCAGAGCCTCGAGTCCGTGCGCCAGCTCGATGAGCGGCGCTCGCGCTGGGTCGCCAAGGGTCCGATGGCGACCCGGCTGGAGTGGACGTCGGAGATCACCGAGGACCGTCCTGGCGAGGAGATCGCGTGGCGGACGCTCGACGACTCGGGAGCCGCGAACGCGGGCTCGGTCAGATTCGAGTCCGCGCCCGGCGGCCGCGGCACCATCGTCCGCGTGAGCCTGCACTACAGTCCGCTCGGCGGCGCGCTCGGCGCGGGGCTGGTTAGGCTCCTCGGACACGATCCTCAGGCGCGCATCCGTGAGGATCTGCGGCGCTTCAAGCAGGTGATGGAGACGGGCGAGATCCCGACGACCCGCGGTCAGCCGACCGGGCGGCGCAGCCTCTTCGGGCGTGTCACGCAGCAGTGGGGTATCACATCATGAAGGCGAATGTCTGGTACGGCAGAGAGCAGCTGCGCGTCGAGAACGTTCCGGATCCGAAGATCCTGAATCCGCGCGATGCCATCGTGCGCATCACCTCGACCGCGATCTGCGGCTCGGACCTGCACATCTATGACGGCTACATCCCGGGCATGCTTCCGGGAGACATCCTCGGCCACGAGTTCATGGGCGAGGTGGTCGAGGTCGGCCCCGAGGTCAGGACCCTCAAGGCCGGCGACCGGATCGTCAATCCGTTCCCGATCTCCTGCGGCGCGTGCTTCTTCTGCCAGCAGTCGCTCTTCTCGCTGTGCGAGAACTCCAATCCCAACGCATGGCTGGCGGAGAAGCTCTGGGGCCATTCTCCGGCCGGCCTCTTCGGCTATTCGCACCTGCTCGGCGGCTACGCCGGCGGCCAGGCGCAATACGCCCGCATCCCGTTCGCCGACGTGGGTCCCATCAAGGTTCCGGAGGACCTGAGCGACGAGCAGGTGCTCTTTCTCTCCGACATCTTTCCGACGGGCTACATGGCGGCCGAGCAGTGCGGCATCAAGCCGGGCGATACCGTCGCGGTCTGGGGCTGCGGGCCCGTGGGTCTCTTCGCCATCAAGAGCGCGCGGCTCCTCGGCGCGGAGCGGGTGATCGCCATCGACCGCTTCCCGGCGCGCCTGCGCAAGGCGAGCCAGTGGGCGGACGCGGAGACGCTCAACTACGAGCAGGTGGACGTGGCGGAGGCGTTGGAAGTCATGACGGGCGGCCGCGGACCCGATGCCTGCATCGACGCGGTGGGAATGGAGGGCCATGCGCACGGTGCCTTCGGCGGCTACGACCGGCTGAAGCAGGCGCTCATGCTGGAGTCGGACCGGCCGCCGGCGCTGCGCCAGGCGCTCACGACCTGCCGCAACGGCGGCACCGTCTCCATCCCGGGCGTCTACGGCGGCTTCGTCGACAAGATTCCGTTCGGCGCCGTGGTCAACAAAGCCCTCACCGTGAGGTCCGGCCAGACTCACGTGCAGCGCTATCTGCGCCCGCTCCTCGAGCTGATCGAGAAGGGCTCGATCGACCCGGCGTTCGTGGTCACGCACCGGCTGCGCCTGGATGAGGCGCCGCGCGCCTACCGCATGTTCCGCGACAAGCAGGACAGCTGCATCAAGGTCGTGCTGAAGCCATGGGCCGACGTGCCGACGGTGGATGCGGACAGGGTGGAGGAGACCGGCCGCATTCTGCACTGAGCGCGGCCTCGCGCGCCATCAACCGGCGGCGGCCTTGCGGGCTCTCCTGCCCGGACTCGCGGCTGCCGGCCGCGGCGTCCTCGTGGCGTCGCCGACCGTCTCGAGGATGACGCGCGCGCCGTTTTCCAGGAGATAGCCGCGGAAGGCCGAGGCGATCGGCGAGAGAATCTTCTCGCGCTGGTGAATGACGTACCAGTCGCGCACGACGGGCAGGCCGACGACGTCGAGGATGGCGAGCTTGCCGGTCGCGACCTCGAGGCCGATGGTGTGCGAGGAGATGAAGCTCAGGCCCATACCGGCCATCACCGCCTGCTTGATGGTCTCGTTGCTGCTCACTTCCATGGCGGTGCGGAACGACACTCCGCGCTCGCGAAAGACGTGCTCCATCGAGGCGCGCGTGCCCGAGCCCTGCTCGCGGATGATGAAGCTCTCGCGCGCCAGCGACTTGAGCGGGATGCGGCGGCGATGGGCGAGGGGATGCTCGAGCGAGGCAATGATCACGAGGGGGTGGCGCGCGAACGGCTCGGCCTTGGTGTCGAGCTCACGGGGCGGGCGTCCCATGATGACGAGGTCGAGCTCGTTGGCGGCGAGGAGCCGCACGATCTCCTCGCGGTTGGCGACGGTGAACTTGATCGCGACCTCCGGATAGGCCGGAGTGAAGGCCGAGAGGAGCTTCGGGGCGAAGTACTTGGCGGTGCTCACGGCTCCGAGCTTCAGCTCGCCGCGCTTCAGCCCCTTCATGGCGGCGAGCGTCTCACCCGCCTCCCGCAGCAGCTCCGTCACCTGCGTCGCATAGCGCAGCAGCTCCGCCCCCGCCGGGGCCAGGCGGATCGTGCGGCCGATCTGCTCGAAGAGCGGCATGCCCACCTCCGCCTCGAGCAGGCTCACCTGCTGGGATACGGCGGGCTGCGTCAGGTGCAGCTCGCGCGCGGCGCGCGTGAAGGAGAGGTTGCGGGCCACCGCCGCGAATACCCGTATCTGCCGGATGGTAACGTTGCGCATGCATAAGATCATCTTATGGGGACGACAACAATATCTAACTAGACCTAATGGGAATCAAGTCCCACGATGGGGCCCGAGTGAGAAGCAGGCGGAGAGTTCAGCCATGAATGCCAGGGTTATCGCCACCGACGAGCAGAAACGGGCCAAGACCGGCGCCGCGCGCTACCGCGCCGGGGTTCTGAAGTACGCCCAGATGGGCTACTGGAATCCGGATTATTCGCCCTCGCCCACCGATGTGCTGGCAGTGTTCCGCATCACCCCGCAGGACGGGGTCGAGCCCGAGGAGGCGGCCGCCGCCGTGGCGGGCGAGTCCTCCACCGCCACCTGGACCGTGGTCTGGACCGACAGGCTCACCGCCTGCGACCGGTACAGGGCCAAGGCCTACCGGGTCGATCCGGTGCCTGGCTCCCCCGGACAGTATTTCGCCTACATCGCGTACGACCTCGATCTCTTCGAGCCGGGGTCGATCGCGAACGTGAGCGCCTCCGTCATCGGCAACGTCTTCGGCTTCAAGCCCCTCAAGGCGCTGCGCCTCGAGGACATGCGCTTCCCCGCCGCCTACGTGAAGACCTTCGCGGGGCCGCCGACCGGGATCGTCGTCGAGCGCGAGCGGCTCGACAAGTTCGGCCGGCCGCTCCTCGGTGCGACCGTGAAGCCGAAGCTCGGCCTCTCCGGCAAGAACTACGGCCGCGTCGTGTACGAGGCGCTGAAGGGCGGCCTCGACTTCACCAAGGACGACGAGAACATCAATTCCCAGCCGTTCATGCACTGGCGCGACCGCTTCCTCTACTGCATGGAGGCCGTCAACCGCGCGCAGGCCGCCACCGGTGAGATCAAGGGGACCTACCTCAACGTGACCGCCGGCACCATGGAGGACATGTACGAGCGGGCGGAGTTCGCCAAGGAGCTCGGGTCGGTGGTCGTCATGATCGACCTCGTGATCGGCTACACGGCCATCCAGTCGATGTCGCGCTGGGCCCGCCGCAACGACATGATCCTGCACCTGCACCGCGCCGGCCACTCCACCTACACGCGCCAGAAGAACCACGGCGTGTCCTTCCGGGTGATCTCGAAGTGGATGCGCCTCGCGGGCGTCGATCACATCCATGCCGGCACCGTGGTGGGCAAGCTCGAGGGCGATCCCAACTCCGTGCAGGGCTTCTACAACGTGCTGCGCGAAGGGCGCAATCCGCAGGATCTGCAGCGCGGCATCTTCTTCGAGCAGGACTGGGCGGGACTCAACGGCGTCATGCCGGTCGCCTCCGGCGGCATTCACGCCGGCCAGATGCATCAGCTCCTGCACTATCTCGGAGAGGACGTGGTGCTGCAGTTCGGCGGCGGCACCATCGGCCATCCGATGGGCATCGCCGCGGGCGCGACCGCCAACCGCGTGGCCCTCGAGGCGATGGTGCTGGCGCGCAACGAGGGACGGGACATCTGGAACGAGGGGCCGCAGATCCTCGCGGCGGCCGCCAAGGACTGTGCGCCGCTCAAGGCCGCCCTCGATGTCTGGGGCGAGGTGACTTTCAACTACGCGAGCACCGATACACCCGACTTCGTGCCGACGCCGGCCGTCGCCTGAGGACCCATCCATGAGAATCACGCAAGGCACCTTCTCCTTCCTGCCCGAACTCACCGACGCGCAGATCTCGAGCCAGATCGAGTACTGCCTGCGCAACGGCTGGGCCGTCTCGGTCGAATACACGGACGATCCGCATCCGCGCAACACCTACTGGGAGATGTTCGGCATGCCGATGTTCGACATCCGCGACGCCGCGGGCGTAATGACCGAGGTGAACGCCTGCCGCAAGACCTTCCCCAACCACTACATCAAGGTGAACGCGTTCGACTCGAGCCGCGGGCGGGAGTCGCTGCGGCTCTCGTTCATCGTCGGCCGGCCCGCCACCGAGCCCGGGTTCGGCCTGGTGCGCCAGGAGGGGCCGGGCCGCAGCGTGCACTACACGACGCGCGCGTATGCGACGGAGCGCCCGGAGGGAGAGCGGTATTGATCGCCCATGAACGCGAAAGTGGATTCCATGCCGTCCCCCGCGGACGGACAGAGCACGGCGCCGCCCGCCGATGAGGCGCTCGACCTCGAGGCGGCCTACCGCGACTCGCACGTCGGGGAGGTGCTCGACAGCCTCGATCGCGAGCTCGTAGGGCTGGCGCCGGTCAAGAGCCGCATCCGCGACATCGCGGCGCTGCTGCTCATCGACAAGCTGCGGCGTGCCGTGGGGCTGTCCTCCGGTCCCCCGGCGCTGCACATGTCCTTCACCGGCAACCCGGGCACTGGCAAGACCACGGTGGCGATGCGCATGGCGGAGATCCTCCACCGCCTCGGCTACGTCCGCAAAGGTCATCTGATCGCCGTGACGCGCGATGATCTCGTCGGCCAGTACATCGGGCACACGGCGCCGAAGACGCGTGAGGTCCTGAAGCGGGCCATGGGCGGAGTGCTCTTCATCGACGAGGCCTACTATCTCTACCGGCCGGAGAACGAGCGGGACTATGGCCAGGAGGCGATCGAGATCCTGCTGCAGGTCATGGAGAACCAGCGCGACGACCTGGTGGTGATCCTGGCGGGGTACAAGGACCGGATGGAGACGTTCTTCCGCAGCAATCCGGGGATGTCCTCGCGCATCGCGCACCACATCGACTTTCCGGACTACACGCCGGACGAGCTGTTCGCGATCGCAGGGCTGATGCTGCAGCAGATGCAGTACGGGCTGAGCGCCGAGGCGGGCGAGGCGCTGCGGCAGTACATCGAGAAGCGGCGCGCACAGCCGCACTTCGCCAACGCGAGGTCGATCAGGAATGCGCTCGATCGGGCGCGGCTGCGGCAGGCGAGCCGGTTGTTCGAGCGGCGGGAGGGAGTCATCTCCCGGCAGGACCTGCAGACGATCGAAGAGTCCGACATTCGCGCGAGCCGGGTTTTTTCGGGGAGCGCCGCACAGAATGACTCCGTGCAGACGGGCGCAGGTACCTAGGGGCGATACGCCGGCTCCACGGCCGGACTCATTCAGCGACGCACTCACGCCCGTGGCGTGGGGAGGCCGACCATGACGAACAGCAGCACGAATACCGGCACCATCACGCGATTCCTCATCGAGGAGCAGCGCCGGCTCAATGCGGTCGCCGGCGTCGGCGGCCCGACGGGCAGCTTCACCGCCCTCGTCAACGACGTGCGTCTGGCGTGCAAGCGCATCGCCGCCCTGATCGGCAAGGGGGCCCTCGCGAATGCGCTCGGGGAGGCGGGGTCCGTCAACGTTCAGGGCGAAACGCAGATGAAGCTCGATGTGCTCGCGAATGAGATCTTCGTGCGCACCAACGAGTGGGGCGGACAGCTGGCGGGCATGCTCTCGGAGGAGCAGGAAAAGCCCTACCCGATCCCGAATGCGTATCCCCGCGGGCGGTATCTGCTCCTCTTCGACCCGCTCGACGGCTCATCCAACATAGACGTCAACGTCTCCGTCGGCAGCATCTTCTCGGTGTTGAAGTGTCCGGAGGGGGTCACCGAGCCGGCCGAGGCGGACTTCCTGCAGCCGGGCAGCGCGCAGGTCTGCGCCGGCTATGCGATCTACGGGCCGGCGACCATGCTCGTGCTGTCGACGGGGCGGGGCGTCAACGGGTTCACTCTGGATCGGGAAATCGGCGAATTCATGCTGACCCACCCGAACCTGAGGGTGCCGGAGACCACCTCGGAGTTCGCGATCAACGCGTCCAATTCCCGCCACTGGGAGCCGGCGATCCGGCGCTACGTGAACGAGTGCCTGGCGGGACAGAGCGGCCCCCGCGGCAGGGACTTCAACATGCGCTGGATCGCCTCGCTCGTGGCCGAGACCCACCGTATCCTGATGCGGGGCGGAATCTTCATGTACCCGCGCGACCGCAAGGACCCGGAGAAGCCCGGTCGGCTGCGCCTGCTCTACGAGGCCAACCCGATCGGGTATCTCATCGAGCAGGCCGGAGGCCGTGCGAGCACGGGCCATGGGCCGATCCTCGATGTGCTGCCCGAGAGTCCGCACCAGCGCATCAGCTTCGTCTTCGGCGCGCGCTCGGAGGTCGAGCGCATCGAGCGCTATCACCGCGATCACAACGAATTCGAGCTCGACGTGCCGCTCTTCGCCACGCGGGGGCTCTTCACTCAGCACACCTGACCGAGGCGATACCCATGTCCGCCCGCCATCCGATCATCGCAGTCACGGGCTCCTCGGGAGCCGGCACCACCTCGGTCAGCAAGACCTTCGAGCAGATCTTCCGCCGCGAGCACATCACGGCGGCCTTCGTCGAGGGTGACAGCTTCCACCGCTACGACCGCGCGGCCATGAAGGAGCAGCTCGCGGAGGCGCTTGCGCGCGGCGATCACCGGCTCAGCCACTTCGGCCCGGAGACGAATCTGTTCGCGGAGCTGGAGGGCCTCTTTCGAGGGTACGCTCAGACCGGCAAGGGCAAGGTGCGCAAGTACCTGCACGACGATCCCGAAGCCGCCCGCTATGGCCAGAAGGCCGGCACGTTCACGGAATGGGAGGATCTGCCAGGTGACACGGATCTGCTGTTCTACGAGGGCCTGCATGGCGCGGTGGTGACGGAGGAGGTCGACGTCGCGCAGCACGTCGATCTGCTGATCGGCGTCACGCCGGTCATCAATCTGGAGTGGATCCAGAAGCTGCACCGGGACAGGTCGACACGCGGGTACTCCGCCGAAGCGGTCACGGACACCATCCTGCGCCGCATGCCGGATTACCTGAGCTACATCTGTCCGCAGTTCTCGCGCACCCACATCAACTTCCAGCGCGTGCCGGTCGTCGACACCTCGAACCCTTTCATTGCACGGTTCATCCCGACGCCGGACGAGTCATTCCTCGTCATACGGTTCGCGAACCCGCGCGGGATCGACTTTCCCTAT
>DASZYK010000320.1:0-2488 GCA_035545455.1 Steroidobacteraceae bacterium | reverse complement strand
CGATCTGACCACTTTCGAGTACCGCATCCTCGAGCACCTGATGCTGCGGGCGGGCGAGGTGATCTCCAAGGGCGAGCTCACGGAGCGCCTCTATGACCAGGACTTCGAGCGCGACAGCAATGTCATCGAGGTGCTGGTCGGGAGGCTGCGCCGCAAGCTCGATCCGGAGGATCGCCTGAAGCCGATCGAGACGCTGCGCGGCCGCGGCTATCGCTTCGCGCTCGCGCGCGATCCGGCATCCTGACAGCGGTCACCGGCGCAAAGTCGACGCGGCGCACCGTGCACTCCCTCAGCCGCCGGCTGCTCGTCTCGGTCGCCATACCGCTCGCGCTCTTCTTCGGCGTGATGATGCTGGTGCTCGACACCGGCTTTCGGACGCTGTCGGAGCGGCAGCTGCACGCGCTGCTCGACTCCCAGATCGTGACGCTGATCGCCGCTGCGGAGCCCGCTCCGTCTGGCGGATATGACGCGCCGCTGCACGGTCTCGACACGCGGCTCGCCACGCCGGGCTCGGGCCTCTATGCGCAGATCCGATCCAATGGCCATGTATGGCGGTCCCCCTCTACCGCCGAGGTACCCATCGATTTCGGACCGCCGCTCGCGCAGGGAGAGCGCCAGTTCTCCTACGACATGGTGGGTCACGACCGGGTGGCGATCGAGAGTCGCGGCATCTCCTTCCAGGATGATCCGACCCAGGGCCATGCGCTCACCTTCAGTGTCGCGGTGAGCCTGACGCCGTACGAGGAGCAGCTCTGGCTCTTTCGCAGCCGCATGCTCGGCTGGTTCACGGGGCTCATGCTGCTGCTGCTGCTCTCGCTCGCGGCGCTCCTGCGCCGGGTGCTCGCGCCGCTGCGCCGGCTCGAGAGGGAAATACACGAGGTGGAGGAGGGGCGGAGCGAGACGCTGGGATCGGGGTATCCGCGGGAGCTGAGCGGGGTGGCGCTCCATCTCAATGCGCTCCTCGTCGGCGAGCGCAAGCGCGTGGCCCGGTACCGCGACACGCTGGGAAACCTCGCGCATGGACTCAAGACGCCGCTCGCGGTCATCCGCTCCGCTTTGTCTTCCGATGCCGGAACGGACGTTGCGCGGCGCAGCATCGGTGCCGAGATCGACCGCATGACGGACATCATCGAGCATCAGTTGAAGCGGGCGGCCTCGGGAGGAGCACTCCTCGGGCAGGCGCCGGTCGCGGTGGCGGCGGTGGCGGCGGATCTTCGCGGGGCGCTGCTCAAGGTCTACTCGCGCAAGGACCTGTCGATCGAGCTCTCGATCCAGGAGGGAAGTCACTTCATCGGTGACCGGGGAGACTTCGTCGAGCTTCTGGGCAACCTCATGGACAACGCATGCAAGTGGTGCCGGGAGAAGGTGCGGGTGGCGGTCACGGTGGAGGAGGGGCGCGCGGCGGGGAGGGAGAGCCTCACGCTGGTCGTGGAGGATGACGGGCCGGGGATCGCGGAGGAGGACCGGCCCAAGGTGTTGGAGCGGGGTGTCAGGACGGACGAGAAGGTGCCGGGGCATGGGCTGGGGCTGGCCATGGTGCACGACACCGTCGACCTCTATGGGGGGAAGCTCGTCGTGGATGAGTCGCCTCTGGGAGGGGCGCGGTTTGCGCTGCGGCTGCCGGGGAAGAGAATCGGATGACATCCGGATCTTCGGCGCCCCGACTGCAAAAGGACTTGCCGGGGGACGCCGTGAATCCGGGTTGCGCCGGCTCGCGCCGGCTCACCTCATCCCTGGAGGCTCAGTTCCGCCGTCCCTGGCTTCTCAAGCCCCCGGCAAGTCCATTTGCAGTCGGGGCACCAGTTACGGGTTCGACCTTTGAGAGCCTCAGAGCTCGAACTTTATTCCTTGAGCGAGCGGCAGGTCGCGCGACCAGTTGATGGTGTTGGTCTGGCGGCGCATGTAGGCCTTCCAGGCGTCGGAGCCTGACTCGCGGCCGCCGCCGGTGTCCTTCTCGCCGCCGAAGGCGCCGCCGATCTCGGCGCCGGAGGTGCCGATGTTGACGTTGGCGATGCCGCAGTCGCTGCCGGAGGCGGAGAGGAAGAGCTCCGCGTGCTGCAGGCGGTCGGTGAAGAGCGAGGAGGAGAGACCGTAGGCGGTGGCGTTCTGCTGCGCGATGGCCTCCTCCAGCGAGTCGACGGGGATGACGTAGAGGATGGGGCCGAAGGTCTCAGCCTGGACGACGGGCCAGTCGTTGCGGGCGCGGATCAGCGTGGGCTCGACGAAGTGGCCGGGACCCGGGAGGGCACGGCCGCCGTGGAGAACCTCGCCGCCGGCGCTGCGCGCGGCGGCGACCGCGGCCTCGAAGCGCTCGACGGCATGGGCGTCGATGAGCGGGCCCATCAGGGTCGCGGGGTCCAGAGGGTTGCCGATCCGAACCTGGCGATACGCGTTCGTGAGGCGACGCTCGAGCTCCGCGGCCACGGCCTTATGGACGAAGACGCGGCGGGTGCTGGTGCAGCGCTGGCCGGCGGTGCCGACGGCGCCG
>DASZYK010000319.1:0-2187 GCA_035545455.1 Steroidobacteraceae bacterium | reverse complement strand
CGCCTGCGCGATGACGTGGGAGTGAGCCGCATTCAGCACGTCCGTGATCTTCGCCTGAGGCGGCAGGTTCAGCTCCGGCACGTCGAGCGCCAGCAGCCGAAAGTGATAATGATGCACGCCATGGCCATGCGGCGGCTGCGGTCCATCGTAGGCGCGGTTGCCGAAGTCGTTCACTGCCGTCTCGAGCGAGGCTCCGGATCCCGAGCCGCGGGTGTTCTCATCCAGCCGCTGGTAGGAGGCCGGGAGGTTGTAGACGGCCCAGTGCCGAAAGGTCCCCCGCGGCGCGTCGGGGTCCTCCACGACGAGTGCGAAGCTGCGCGTGTTTCGCGGCGCATCCCGCCATTCGAGCGGCGGCGAATGGTTGCCGCCGTCCTTGCTGTAGCGCTCCGGGATTCGCTGGCCGTTGGAGAATGCGGGACTCGTGATGCTGAGTGCCATGTCGTGTCTCCTCACCGAGGGGGAGCCCCGGGGCATGCAATCGGCGGACCCGCGCTGCCTCTTTCGGATGATTCACCCACCCGCGACGCGGCTGATATAGTCCGGCACGAGCTTCCGGATTCGATACTACCCCGACGCCGGCACGATCACGGCGCACGCCGCCCTCGAGCCCTTCGACATCATGACTCGCGACCGCTTCGAGATCAGGCCCATCCGCCGTGGCGACCATGAGGAGTGGCGCCCGCTCTGGGACGGATACAACGCCTTCTACGGCCGCAGCGGCGCCACGTCGCTTGCGGAGGAGATCACCCAGGTGACCTGGGAGCGCTTCTTCGACCCTGCCGAGCCGGTACATGCGCTGGTGGCCGAGGAGGAGGGCGTAGTGGTGGGCCTGGCGCACTACCTCTACCACCGCAGCACGACACGCCTGCGCGACGTCTGTTATCTCCAGGACCTGTTCACGGCACCCGCGCTCCGTGGCCTCGGCATCGGGCGGCGGCTGATTCAGGCGGTCTACGATGCAGCCCGCGCGGCCGGCTGCAGCCGCGTGTACTGGCAGACACAGGTGACGAACCAGCCCGGCCGCGCTCTCTATGACAAGGTCGCGGAGCACCGTGGCTTCATCGTTTATTCACATGAGTTGACCTAGGGTTCCGGCCCGCCGTCACGCGCGGTGGGGCAGGCGGGCTCGACGCAGGGTTGATTCGGCGGTCCATCAGGCGCACATGCAGCATTGGGTCTCACAACTCGGGCCGCCGATTCTGTTCCTGCTCGTCCTGCTGCAGCAGGCGGGCGTCCCCTATCCGATCACGCCCGTGCTCATCGTCGCCGGCGCGGCCTCGGTCGGCGGCCGCCTGTCCGCCCCGGCGGTGATCGGGCTCGCCACGGGCGCGGCGCTCCTCGCCGACCTGGCGTGGTACACGGCGGGCGTTCTGCTCGGCGGGCGCGCCCTCAAGGCCCTGTGCGCGCTGTCGCTCTCGCCCGATTCCTGCGTGTCGGACACCGAGCGTTGGTTCGGGCGTCTGGGTACCCGCGTGCTGGTGATCGCGAAATTCGTCCCCGGCCTCGGCCTGATCTCGACCGCGATGGCGGGGGTCGTGCGGGCGGGCTTCGACGGCTTCCTCGTCTACGATCTGATCGGCAACGTGCTCTGGGTCGGCACGGCGGTATCCCTGGGTGTCGTCTTCCACGATGCGGTGGGCGACGTCCTGCTCGTTCTGGCGCAGCTCGGCTACTGGGGAATCGCGCTCGTCGCGGCCGCGCTCGGCGCTTTCATCGCCGTCAGGGTCCTTCAGCGGCGCGCGCTCATCCGGGAGCTGCATCTCTCCCGTATCTCCGTCTCGGAGCTCACGGAGCTCCTCGAGCGCGGCGCCGCGCCCGTCATCATCGATGCGCTCGCGCCGGCGAGCCGGCAGCGCGAAGGCATGATCCCGGGAGCGATACCGGTCGAGGAGTTGCGGCTCGAGTCCGGCCGCGCGTCGCTTCCCCTCGACGCGGAGGTGATCGTCTATTGCGCCTGCCCAAACGAAGCCTCGGCTGCGCGCATCGCCAAACAGCTGCTTCGCATGGGCTGTCTTCGCGTACGTCCGCTCACGGGCGGGATCTTCGCGTGGAAGGACGCGGGACTCGACGTGCAAGCGACGCCGGGCACCGCAATGACCTCGGCCTTGCGCGCCGCGAGCTGAGGCGGCCGAGACGAACGACGCGTCCGGATCCGTGGCTGGCCCTTGGAGCCGAGGCTGCCCGATC
>DASZYK010000318.1:0-3199 GCA_035545455.1 Steroidobacteraceae bacterium | reverse complement strand
ACCTGTGGCGGGCGACATCCGTCACTGCGAAGTGCCCGAGGTAGATCTGACGGGTGCGCCAGGCCGAACGGTCGGCGCTCGGCCGGGTGCTGACCGAGGCGGCTGCGGGCGCGGCCGGCGCGAGCGCAAAGCGGAAGACCGATACAGCGCCGGCACCTGGGTAGGGCCGCACGGGCGGGTGCGCGCACTCGCCCGCGGTGACGTGCGGATCGAGCCTCTCGATCATTGGACCGACCGCGGCGGCGCCCGATATCCCTCGCGCTGGCGGCTGCTGGCGCCGGCATTGGGCCTGGACCTCGGCGTGCATCCCGTGCTCGCCGACCAGGAGCTCGTGACCTCGCCGCGGTACTGGGAGGGGGCGGTGGACGTGACCGGGACCCGCTCGGGACGGCCCATCGCCGGCCGGGGATATGTCGAGTTGGTCGGATACGCCGGTACGAGCCCCGGAGCGGCCGGATTCAGGTGACGGCGCGGCGCAGTTGCGCAATGATTCCCAGTTCCTCTGGTCCGCCGGGAGACACTCCATGCGACGCTCGCTCGCTTACGCGCTGACGACACTCCTTCTTGCCGCGCCGGGCGCCCATGCCGCTCTGCCTGACGGCGCGCAGGCGCCGGATTTCACGGCGGAAGCTTCCCTTGGCGGCAACACCTATGCCTTTTCTCTGGCCGATGCGCTGAAGAAGGGGCCCGTGGTGCTCTACTTCTACCCCGCCGCATTCACCCCGGGATGCACGACCGAGGCCCACGACTTCGCCAAGGCGATGTCCCAGTTCAAGGCTCTCGGCGCGACCGTGATCGGTGTCTCCCACGACCCGATCGCGAAGCTGCAGCGCTTCTCCGTGAGCGAGTGCCGCAAGAAGTTTCCCGTCGCTTCCGATGCATCCGGCAAGATCATGAAGGAATATGACGCCGTGCTCGCAGCGCATCCAGCGTACGCCAACCGTACGTCCTACGTCATCGCTCCCGGCGGCAGGATTCTCTACTCGTACACCAATCTCAACCCCGCCGAGCACGTCGCCAACACGATGGCCGTCGTGCGGCGCTGGGACAAGGCGCACAAGGGCGCCTGAAGGCGCGCCCTCGCGCTCGAGGTGACGGCCTGACTCACCCCTCCGTACCCGCGCGGCAGGACCGCGGTAAGCTTGCCGCCATGACGGAGCCGGTCAAGATCCTGCTGGTCGACGATCACGCCATCGTGCGCGAGGGCTATCGGCGGCTTCTCGAGGGCGAGCCGGGGATCCGCATCGTCGGCGAGGCCAGCGATGCGGCGCAGGCATGCCGCAGCGCGCTCGAGCTGAGCCCGGACGTGGTGGTCATGGACATCGCGCTCCCGGGGACCAGCGGCATCGAGGCGACACGCCACATGCTGAAGGATCAACCGCGGCTGCGCATACTGATGTTCAGCATGTACGACGATGCGATCTATGCGTCGCGCGCGCTGGAGGCGGGAGCGCTGGGCTATCTGAGCAAGGCGAGCGCGCCCGAGGTGCTGGTGCGGGCAATCCATGCGGTCGCGAGGGGCGAAAGTTATGTGAGCCCCGACGTGGCGGCAAACATGGCGCGTTCCGCCGCGCGATCCGGCATCTCGGAAATCGACACGCTGACCCCGCGCGAGTTCGAGGTGCTCCGGCTCCTGGCCCAGGGCGAGACGGTCAGGACCATCGGCGAGAAGCTCGGCGTCTCGGAAAAGACGGTCGCCAATCAGCAGTCGGTCATTCGAGCGAAGCTCGGCGCGAAGAACAGCGCGCAGCTCGCACGGCTCGCCGCGCGGATCGGGTTGTCCTAGGCCGCCTCCCCGATGCGAATGCCGATCCGCTGAGGCTTCCGCGGACTTGACTCGGGCGCGGCCGCGCTCAAACTGACCGGCATGACCACGCGCAGCGGTTACGCGGATCTGCCCTTGCACGGCGGCCGCGTTCCCGCCTGGCTCGCAGCGCGCATGGCGGCCCTCGGGCGCGTCATCGCCGAGGCGATCGTCCATCATTATGGCGCGGACGAGCTGCTGCGCCGCCTCTCGCATCCTTTCTGGTTCCAGTCGCTCGGCTCGGTGATGGGCATGGACTGGCACTCCTCGGGCATCACCACCAGCGTGCTCGGCGCATTGAGGCGCGGGCTGGCGCCCCTCGAGCGCGAGCTCGGAGTCTATGTCTGCGGCGGCCGGGGGCGCGCCTCGCGCCGCACGCCCGGGGAGCTCGAGCGCGTGGGCGAGATCACCGGAGTCGACGGATCGCGCCTGGCCGAGACCAGCCGCCTGATCGCGAAGATCGACAGTGCCGCCGTGCAGGACGGCTACGATCTCTATCTGCACGGATTCATCGTCACCGCCGGTGGGCGGTGGTGCGTCGTCCAGCAAGGCATGAGCCCCGAGCGCCGCGAGGCGCGGCGCTATCACTGGCTGTCCGAGGGTCTCGCGAGCTTTCTCGATTCTCCACACGCAGCCATCGAGGGCGTGAGTCACGGGCGCATCCTCAACCTCGCCGACGCGCGGGCACGCGCCAGCCGCGCCGCGGGCCTGGAGCTCGCGCGCCGGGGCCCCGAGCCCACTCTCTCGGTGCTCAGGCGCCTGCAGTCGGGACGGGGACGTACCCTCGACCTCTTCGGACAAGACGATGCCGAGCTCAGCAACGGCGCGACCTCGGATGCCGTTGCCGCGGGCCCGCCCGCGGCGGGTCCGCCCCTGCCCCACCTCCAGATGCCGGCGCGGCACGAAGTCCTCGCGTCCGATGTCGTGCTGCGTCGTCTGCATGGTGCGCTCGCCGCCGCGGCGGACCGCGGACCGACGGACTTCGCCGATCTGCTCCTCACGCCGGGCGTGGGTGCACGCACCGTCGCCGCGCTCGCCCTCGTGGCCGAGGTCATTCACGGCACGCCATCGCGCTTCTCGGACCCGGCGCGTTTCTCACTCGCGCACGGCGGCAAGGATGGCCATCCATTCCCCGTGCCCATCGACGTCTACGACGAGACTCTGCGCGTGCTCAAGCAGGCGGTGACCAACGCGCGGCTGGGACAGGCCGAGAAGCTGGATGCGCTGCGGCGTCTGGATGCGCATGCGCGCCGGCTGGAGCGCACGGCGCGCGGACCGGGCTTCGAGGCTCACGTCGCGAGCGAGCGGGCGCGATCGCCGGCGCTTGGCGGACGCACCGCGTTCGACCGTAGAATGGGCGCAGAGTAGCTGCGGGCCCCGGCATCGACCGCCTGC
>DASZYK010000317.1:0-6283 GCA_035545455.1 Steroidobacteraceae bacterium | reverse complement strand
ACATCCGCAAATCTGCACGAACGCAGAGGCTATTCGCGTTGAGTGCCGCGCCATGCCGTGTCAGTCTGCTTTCATGATCGGCGCGCTCGGAGCTGAGTAGATCGATGATCACGATGAACGATGGGGAGCTGCACGACCTCCCTCCGCCCGAGCCGCCCTGGGAGGTGCAGCGGCTCCCACGTCTTCGAACGGATCGCCTTCCTGACTGTCAGGCTTGCAGGCCGCGCCGTGCTGTTCGTCCAACTCGGAGACGCTGCGCTGCGCCGGACCTGTGAGCCGCGCGGGGGGTGCCCGTGCCGGGATTCGCGGGCTCGAGCACGGCCTGGCCCTCGCTGATTACATAAGCCGTTGATTGAGCGGTAAAACTATCCCGGCCGGGAGTGCCTGCTCCCCCCCTTTGGGGGGAGAGCACGAAGGTTGAGTTCGCCGCGCGCGACCCGACCATAGGAACCAAGACGGGACGCCGAGCGTCCATTAAGAGAGGAGCCAGGGCATGCAGCAGACAAGCAAAGTCGCGCGGACGCAGCCGCACGTCGTCGATTACAGCGCCGCGAGGGCCAGGGCGATCGAGTGGCTGGGCGACCGTTACCTGCTCGCGAGGCCCATCAACCGGAAACCATCTCCCCCACCCAACGTGCCAATATCAACCCCCGGCACGTTGGGACTCCTGCCGGCGGGACAACCCTCCCGCCGGTCTTTTAACCACCTTCGGGTCGTAGGAGGCTCGTATGAATCGACAAATGATTCTGTTGCGGGTGGAGCAGGGCGTGTGGGAAGGCTGGCAGTGGATGGAGCTGGATGATTTCCTGCAGCGCGTACGCCTCGACGCCTGGAAGGCGGACGAGGAGTCCATGGTGGGAATGATTCTGCCGGCGGGACGCCAGGGCAAGCTGAACTGACTCGTTGTCGGATCGCTCCCGGCCGCCGCGCGCGCCGCCGGAGCATCGCGCTCACGGTGGCGCTTGGAGCGGCGTCCCGGGCGATTTATCCTCCATCGTTTCCCCGCATGCAGAGGGCCAGGGTCATGAACATCGGCTTCATCGGGCTCGGCAACATGGGCAGCGCCATCGCGGGCCGTTTGCTGGAGGCGGGGCATGCGCTACGCGTCTGGAATCGCTCGCCGGAGCCGGCGCGCCGCCTGGCGGAGCGGGGCGCGCAAGTGGCGGCCTCGCCCGAGGAGGCGTTCCGCGGCGAGGTCGTCTTCTCGATGCTGAGCGATGATCAGGCCACGCGCGGCGTGTTGGTTGATAGTGGAGTCATCGCCCGCGCCCAGGCGGGCGCCACGCGCATTCATGTCAACCTGGCCACCCTGTCCGCGGCCCTGGCGGATGAGCTCGCGGAGCGCCACCTCGAGCGCGGAATCGGTTATGTCGCCGCCCCCGTGCTCGGCCGGCCCGATGTCGCCGCGGCGGGCAAGCTGACCGTGCTCGCGGCGGGGCCGCATGAGACCGTCGATGCCGTGCAGCCGCTCCTCGACGGGACGGTCGGCCAGAAAGTCTGGCGATTCGGTGAGCGCGCCTCCACCGCGAACGTCGTCAAGCTCGCCGTCAACTTCCTGCTGGCGGCGGCGATCGAATCCATGGGAGAGGCGGCGGCCCTCACCGCCGGCTACGGCGTCGAGGCGCGGGAGCTGTTCGAGCTCATCGGCCAGAGCCTCTTTCCGGGGCCGGTATATCAGGGCTACGGGCGGCTGATCGCCGAAGGACGCTTCGAGCCGGCGGGTTTCAAGGCGCGGCTGGGCCTCAAGGACGTGCGGCTGGCGCTGGCCGCGGCCGAGGCGGTTACCACCCCCATGCCCGTCGGAAGCGTGATCCGCGACTCCATGCTCGAGGCGCTGGCGCACGGCGAGGGGGAGAAGGAGTTCGGCGTTGTGCTCGGCCGCGGCGCCATGCGGCGCGCGGGAAGGTAGCAACCGGCGGGCGCGGCCCGCGGCTCGAATATAATTGGCCGATGCGCGATCAGCATCAGGCCGCATGACTCCCGCTCCGGTCGTTCTCCTCACCGATTACGCCTGGCCCGATACCGCGATCGAGGCTGGCATCGTCGGGGAGGCGGGGTTTCGTCTCGTCGCCGGACCGGCCAAACCCGCGTCGGCCGAGGCCATCGCGAGCCTCGCGTCCGAGCACCAGCCCGCGGCCATCATGACCAACTGGGCGCCGGTGAGCGCCGCCGCGATCGCAGCGAGCGCTCCATTGCGCATCGTTGCGCGTCTCGGGGTCGGCCTCGACAACATCGCCGTCGATGAGGCCACACGGCGCGGCATATGGGTCACGAACGTCCCGGACTACTGCGTCGAGGAGGTTTCCGACCACGCCGTCGGGATGCTGCTGGCGTGGGCGCGCGGCATCACGCATTTCGACCGTGAGGTCAAGGCTGGCCGCTGGGAGCCGGCCGGTGCGGCGCTGCGGCGCGTTCGCGACCTGACCTGTGGCATCGTCGGACTCGGGCGCACGGGGCGTCGGACCGCGGAAAAGCTGCGCGGCTTTGGCGTGCGCGTGCTGGGGCACGCGCGGCGCGCGGATGTGATCGGCGGTATCGAGACGGTGCCTCTCGAGGACCTCCTCAGCAGCTGCGACGCGGTCATCCTTCACGTGCCGCTCACCGCGGCCACCCATCACCTGCTCGGCCGCGAGCGGATCGCGCTCATGAAGCCTGGCGCCTTCGTAGTCAACGTGAGCCGCGGCGCGGTGATCGACACGCGGGCGCTGATCGACGCGCTCGAAAGCGGCCGGCTCTCCGGCGCCGCGCTGGATGTGCTCGAGGATGAGCCGCGCGTTCCGCGCGGGCTGTTGCGGCCCGACGTGATTCTCACTCCCCACGTTGCATTCTCCTCCGAGGCGTCGGTGCGCGAAGTGCGGCGCAAGACGAGCGAGGAAGTCGTCCGGGTGCTGTGCGGGGAGCGGCCGCTGCACGCGCGCAACCGGCCGGAATGACCATCTAGGACCGGTCAGGACCTGCGGCAGCCCAGCCATGAATCGCATCCGTTCCGTCCCCCGCATCCGGACTGCCGGGGCAGTCCGCCGCGTCCCGTTCGCTCTCGGGATGCTTTACCCGGCGCTCGCTGCGCTGCTCCTCGCCTCCACGGCGGGCGCCCGAGCGGCGACCGCGGCCGCCTCCCTCGAGGCGAGGGTGGACGGCGGGACCATCCGCGGCGCGATCGAGCACAGCGTGATCGCATTCAAGGGAATCCCATTCGCGGCGCCGCCGGTGGGCGCTCTGCGATGGGCGCCGCCGCAGCCGGTGAAGCCGTGGACCGGCGTCCGGCCCGCCATGCATTTCGGTCCCGACTGCGCGCAACTGCCCACCCCGGGTGACATGGCGCCGCTGCGGACCGTGTCGAAGGAGGATTGCCTGTACCTCAACGTATGGCGCCCGAGGGCGGCTTCGGCGCGCGCTCTGCCGGTCATGGTATGGATCTACGGCGGAGGCTTCGTGGACGGCGGAAGCTCTCCCGCCGTGTACGACGGGACGGAATTCGCCCGAGACGGCGTGGTCCTCGTGAGCTTCAATTACCGCCTCGGAAATTTCGGCCTGTTCGCCTTTCCGGAGCTCAGCCGGCAGGCCGCCGGCGGCCTTCTCGGCAACTACACGCTCATGGACCAGATCGCCGCGCTGCAATGGGTGCGGCGCAACGCGGCCGCATTCGGCGGTGATCCGCGCAACGTCACGATCTTCGGCGAGTCCGCCGGCGGCATGTCGGTGAACGCGCTCCTCATGAGCCCGCTTGCGCGCGGCCTCTTCGCGAAAGCGATCATCGAATCAGGTGCCGGGAGCGACAACATGTATCCGCTGCGGCCGCTCGCCGGCTCCGCGCAATCCGCGCAAGCGATGGGCCTCAGGCTGGCGCGGCACCTGGGCGTCGCAGGTGCCGGCGCCGGCGCGCTCGCGAGGCTGCGCGCGCTGCCGGCCGCGCGGCTGGTGAATGGTCTGAACCTGGCGAGCATGTCGAGCGATCAGACCTATGTCGGCGGTCCCATCGTGGACGGCAGGCTGTATCTTGGCGCGCCGACGCACGTTTACGCCGCAGGCGGCGGTGCGCGCGTGCCCGTCATGATCGGCGCCAACACGGATGAGATCGGAGAGCTGAAGGCCACCTCTCTGGGGGCGCTGTGGAGGAGCTTCGGCCCGGATGCCGCGGCGGCTCGCCGCGTCTACGATCCGGACGGACGGCGCACGCTGCAGGAGGTGTCCACGGCCGCCGGCGGCGATCAGGTGATGTTGGAGCCCGCTCGCGCAATCGCGCGGCTGCTGTCGGCACGCGGCCAGCGCGTTTACGAGTACCGCTTCGGGTACGTCGCAAGCTCGCTGCGCAACTCGCTGTCCGGCGCGCCGCATGCATCCGAGATCCCTTTCGTATTCGACACGGTTGCCGCGCGTTACGGCAAGAGCACATCGCGCGCCGACGAGGCGATGGCGCGCGCCGTGCACGCTTACTGGGTGGCCTTCGCGCGCACCGGCCGGCCGGACCCGCGCGGAGAGCCCGCCTGGCCCGAATATCACCGCAGCAGCGACGTCCTCATGAGCTTCACGGATCACGGTCCTGGCGCCGAGGTGGACCCGTGGAAGCGGCGGCTCGATCTTGCCGCGCGCGCCGCGGAGCGCAGGGCGCACTGACCCTGTGCGTTTAGCGGCGACGAGACGCGGCCGCCGAGGCAGGCCACACCGCGGGCGGATCCAGATGGAACGCGTACTGAGCGAGGCACGTCCGCAGGAATCCGGCGGCGGTATGCCCGGCGCGGCGCAGGACGGCGCGGTGCGAGATCCAGACCACGCAGGCCGCACCGCAGTAAAAGGCGCGATGTGACAGCCGGATCAGCGCGCGCAGCGTCGTGGGCCTGGCCGCGCGCAGCTCGAGGATGAGCTCCGACTCGTACCCGATGTGCGCCAGCTCATCGGCGATCAGTGTGCGGCAGAGCGCCTTGAGGCGCTGACAGCCGGTCACCGACTCCAGCGCGCGGTAATAGAGGATGCCGATCAGCTCGGCGACGATGAGGACGTGAAGGTAGAGCTCGAAGCCTGCCAGCCGGCGCACGCGGCGGAAGATGCTGTCCGTCCAGTGCCGGCGCTTGCAGCGAATGCCGAGCGCATCCATGAACTCGCGCAGCAGGCGGGCGTGGCGTTGCTCCTCGCGGATGAAGAGCTCGGTGATGCGCGGCAGCAGCTCATCGTCATGTGCGGCCGCGAAGCGGTACGCCGCCCGCAGCAGTCCGGTGCCGTCGGACTGCTCGCCGAGTTGGAATGTCGCCATGGAGCGGGCGATGAGCCGGCGCTCCTCCGGTCTGAGACCGCTCATCGAGCCCCCGGGCGCGCCGCGGGGCTGCTCCGAGTGATACTCGAAATGGTTCAGCCAGACCCTGAGATTGGTGAGCATGGTAATGTCCGCCGCCGAGCCTGCCGAGGAGTCTCGGCGCAGATCGGGCCGCCGCCGTGGCGGAATTGTGGCGAATTAGGGCAGCGGGAACGTTTGCTGGGACACTTCGCGAGCGACGGCGGGTCTCAGAGGGAGCACTGGCGGGTTGAGGCGATGTCTTACAAGAGATTGTCGACGGAGGGGCACATGAGACGAATTGCTTGCGTCGCCGCGGCGGCATGCGCGCTGGCGATCGCAGGGGCATCGGCCATGGCAACCGGGGCCGGGGCCGCCGCCACGGCGAGTCCTGGAGGGGCCGTGCCACTGGCCGTCCCTGGCGGCGGGGCCCCCGGCCCGGACATCCTGTCCGGGCGCTCGCCTCCTGAGTCGGCTCGCCCTCCTGAGTCGGCTCGCCCCGCGCTCTGGCGCACCTACGACTTCATTGTCAATCTCCGGGATCTGCCGCGCACTTACACATGCGACGAGCTCTGGTACGAGTTCCACGGGATCCTGCTGCGGCTGGGAGCATGGCCTTACAGCATCAACATCCTGCCGTACCACTGCAGCCCGGTGCCGAGCGGGGACCTGAAATCACCCGACGTCGAGGTGGGATTCCAGCTGCCCTTCTTCCTGCAGGGTCCCGCCGCCGAGCATGCTCCGGCCAAGGCGATCGAGCGCAGCATCCGGCTGTCACCCGGGGAGCCGAAGACGCTGCATGCCTCCGACTGCCAGCTCATGCGGCAGATCAGTCAGCGGCTGCTGACGGCGCTCCCCGTCAGCGTCGATGAGCACTTCGACTGCGCGGCGTCGCCGCGGCGGGCCGCCGACTTCCATGTCACGGTCATCCTGCCAGTGGCCGTGAAGGCGCCGTCCGTCGCGGCTACCTCGGCGCGGGCCCCTCGCTGACTCTGACCAGGTCATCGGGGCGCATCC
>DASZYK010000316.1:0-1995 GCA_035545455.1 Steroidobacteraceae bacterium | reverse complement strand
GCTTGCCGCTCGCATACCACTTCGCGCCGAGCGCGCGGCACCAGGCCGGTGTGCCCGGCGCCGCTGCGGCGGGAGCGGCACCTGCCGGACCTGTTGCAGGCGCGGGGGCGCCCGCGGGCGCGGCGGCGGCGCGAGGCATCGGACCCGCGGGAGCAAACGGCTCGACCGCGCTCTCCTCCCGCTCCGCCTCGACCCGTTGCAACCAACAGTACGCCGCGGTGAGCCGGATGCCGCCGTCCATCGGAAAGTTGACGCCGGGCGCCATGGCGTCGGAAGTCGCAATGGCCTTCAGCTGTGGCGGCAGGTGCGCCGTCGCGGCCCAGGCGACGTAGCCGCTGTAACCATCGCCATACATGCCGACCTGCCCGTCACTCCATGGCTGCTTGGCGATCCAGCCGATCACCGCGCGCGCGCGCTCCCCCTCGCCCTCGAATGGGATCACCTGCCATGCATGGCGGCCGGCACGGACGCGGGGTGTGAAGGCCACCATGCTCGCGAATCCGTAAGCTGCCGCTTCGATCGCCTCCTCGTGCCCACCCGGTGCGATGCGGTATTGCAGCAGGGTGGTCAGCAGTCCGGTCGAGGCGCGGGGACGAACGAGGAGCGCGGGCACGTTGCCTCGCCCGGGGGTATCGATCACGACATCGTCCCGGATGATGTAGCGCCGGTCCTCGTCGAGTGAAACGAGGCCGGGAACGATCGGGCCGAAGCTGCGGTAGGCGTCGAAGGCGAGATACTGCCAGATGAGGCCGAGCGCCTCGCGCTGGCCGATCCGCGCGCGGCTGCGCAGGCGGTCGAAGCTTGCCTGCAGTGCCTCGGCGTACAGGGAAACCGGAGCCTCGAGCCAGGATTCCACGCGGTAGGCGTCGAGGTTGTCGAAGATCGGAATGGTCTCCCAGAAGGCGAGATCGAAGGCCTGCGAGAAGGGCAGCCGGTACTGCGCCTGCAGCGATTTCGCGAGCGCGAAGAGATCGTAGACCAGCTGCTGATTCGCGGGCGGGCGCCGCGGGTTGCCGCCGCGCAGCCGCCGCAGATCGAGGCGCGCCGAGTACGCGGGCTCGTAGCTGCCGCCCACGAGCTGCAGGGCCGACATGTTGGCGAGAAACTGCTCGCGGTTGTCGTTGCGGTACACGGGAATGATGCGCGAGGCGAGATCCCGCATCACCGCCGGCGTCGAGGGATCGTACACCGAGGCCGGCGCGTGGAACTGCAGACTCTGAGCCGCGGCGAGCCGCGGCAGCAGCAGAAGCGAAAGGACGATGCCCAGGCATCCGCGCATGCGGCGAGCCCTACCGGTCGCGCCCGTGGACGCCGCCCGCGCCGGCCTCCACGCCGAGCGCGGCGCGGCGCGCCGCCACGCAGGATATGAAGGCCGCGTAGCTCCACGCGAGGTGCCTGGCCGAAGTCTGCTCGCCGGTTCGCTGGTCGAACTGCTCTGACATGTCGCCGCTTTCTGGGGTGAAGGCGCGCACGGTCTCCAGGTACCGGTCTGCCCGCGCGAGCAGCGCATCGCGTCCGCCCCCGCACCGGGCGGCGCGATAGCAGAGCTCGGCGGCCGCCAGCGTCGAGAAGTAGTAGGCGCCGCCGGAATAATAGCGGTCGGCTCGATAGCGCCCAAGCGCCGGCCCGCGCGCGGCCGGCCGCCCGTGGTTGATGGGATAGTCCGCCTCGAACACGCTGTCGAGCACGCCGAGAGTGGCCTGGATCCGCGGATCGCGGACCGAGTGGGTCGCACAGTGGTCGCAGGCGTGCAGCGCCGCGAGCACCACGGCGATGTCGAGCTCCTTCGCGGAGCGCTCGCCCGATTCGAGCACCCGCGAGCGGTAGTAACCGCGATCCGCGAGCCAGTACCCGTCGAGAGTCTCGAGGATCGCCTGCGAGTCCGTCCGGCAGACTCGCGCCTGCGCGGGCTCGCCGCTCGCGTCCAGCCAGTCCGCACCCTCGGCGAGCGCCTGCGCGCTCACCCGCAGGGTGAAGTAATGCAGCCCCCACTCC
>DASZYK010000315.1:0-2656 GCA_035545455.1 Steroidobacteraceae bacterium | reverse complement strand
GGCGCCGCGCGGCGGTGAACGTCCGCACGGGCCGCCGCAGGAGCATCGCGGCGGCCGCGGCCGTTAACAGGCTGCCGGACCGCCGCGCCCCCGCGCCAGGCCATCCGCGGGAGAATGGACAACTGGCGCGGTGGTCCGGCTTGCCTCACCCGCAGGCGCTGCAGCCCGGGCTGATCACTCGGCCAGCTGGATCTGGCCGCTCACGCGAACCGTGCCGCTGACTGACGGCGCCCCGGTACCGGGCTGTCCGCCTCCCACGGACACGGTATACGTACCCTGGGCGACGATTCTGTCGCCGGCATCGGTGACCATGCTGAGGTCGCGCCGGGTGAGGTGAAACCTGACCACCTGACTGGCGCCCGCGGCGAGGTGAATCCGCTGAAATCCGCGCAACGCGCGGATCGGCGCGCCCGGCACGTCCGGGAACTTCAGGTAAAGCTGCACGACCTCGTCACCCGCCATCTTGCCGGAATTGGTGACTCTCACTGATGCGGTGAGCGGGTCGCCCGCATCGATCGGCGCGGCGGGCAGAGTCAGATCGGCGTACTCGAAGCTGGTATAGCTCAGCCCGTAGCCAAAAGGCCAGAGAGGCTTGCCGGTGAAATAGCGGTATGTCCGGCCCGCCATCGAGTAGTCCTCGAACTTCGGCAACTGACCGACGCCCGTGTAGAACGTGACCGGCAGGCGGCCCGCCGGATCGTTCCTGCCGCTCAGAGTCGCCGCGATGGCGGCTCCTCCCTCCTCGCCGGAATACCAGGTCTCGAGGATGGCGTTGGCGTGCGCCTTCTCCCAGCTCACCGAGAGTGCGCTGCCGTTCATGAGCACCACGACGAGCGGCTTGCCGGTCGCGGCCACCGCGCGCACCAGATTCTCCTCCGGTTTGGGCATGGCGAGGCTGGTGCGATCACCCCCCAGGAAGCCCGGCAGATCGACCGGCATCTCCTCGCCCTCGAGATGGCTGGTGATGCCGACCACTGCGATCACCACATCGGCCTGGCGCGCCGCCGCGACCGCCGCCGGATCGGGCGCGTCATTGGGGGGGAAGGTGGGATGGCGCGGGTCGCCCGTCAGGAAAGGCGTTCCGGGCACGTAGCTGATGACCGCCTCGGGAAACTCGGCCTTCAGGCCCTCGAGGAAGCTCACCGTGTGGGTGGGATTGCCCGTGTAGTTGCCGAGAAGCACCTCGGTCTGGTCAGCGAGCGGGCCGACGACGGCGATGCGCCTCACGTGCCGCAGCGGCAACACGCCGTCGTTCTTGAGCAGCACCATCGATTCCTCGGCGAGATGCAGCGCCAGCTTGCGGTGCGCCGGACTGTCGAGCTCCTTCTGCGGGACGTTGCCGTACGGCACTTTCGCCGGCGGATCGAACATGCCGAGACGGATGCGCGCGGTGAAGAGGCGGACCAGCGCGGTATCGATCGCGCTCTCGGAGAGGTAGCCCTGCTGAACGGCCTCGACGAACGGCGCGTAGTCGCCGTCGCCCGCGCTGTCGGCCCGGCTGAAATTCGGGAAATCGGCGCACTCGTTGTCCATCCCGCGCTCCAGGGAAATCGCCGAGGACTGTGCCTGGGTCGGGCGGAAATGATGGCCGTTGAAGATGTCGCGCACCGCATCGCAATCGGAGACCACATAGCCCTGGAACTGCCATGCGCCGCGCAGGGTGTGCTGCAGCAGAAACCCGTTGGCGCAGGCCGGCTGGCCGTTGATCGCGTTGTAGGCGCACATCACCGAGCCGGCATGGCCGTCCACGACGGCGGCGCGGAATGCCGGCAGGTAGGTGTCCTCCATGTCGTGCTTGCTGACATCGACGTCGGCGAAGTGACGGGTGGGCTCCGGTCCGCTGTGCACGTCGAAATGCTTAGGCGTGGAGATGGCGAGATAGTAGTGGGGATCGGAACCCTGCATCCCGGTCACGTACGCGACCGCCATGCGCGAGGTGAGAAAGGGGTCCTCGCCGTAGGTCTCCTGTCCCCGGCCCCAGCGCGGATCGCGGAAGATGTTGACGTTGGGCGCCCAGAAGTCGAGGCCGCGGAAGATGGTGGAGCCGCCGGCGCGCAAGGCATTCTCGTGAACCACCCGTCCCTCGATGCCGATGTCGTGGGCCATCGCGTGGATTGCGAGGACATCGAAGGTCGCCGCGAGGCCGACGGGCTCGGGGAACTCCGTGGTGCCGTCGACCTTGACGCCGTGCAGCGCCTCGCTCCACCAGTTGTAGGCCGGTACCCCGAGGCGGGGGATCGCCCGGGCCGCGTTCACGAGCTGCGAGGCCTTCTCCCGCAGGGTCATGCGATGCACCAGGTCGGCTGCGCGAGCTCGCGGGGACAGGCTGGTGTTCAGATACGCGGGTGTCGCGGCGCCTTCGGCGCTCGGGGCGCCGGCGAGGACCGCCAGGCCGCCCAGCACCGCCGCCGGCATCCAGTTGCGGGACCGGATCGTCATGCGCAGCTCCCTTCTCGGTATCAGTGGAGCGATGATACCAGATATGGTAGCGCTACCTCAGCACGGTTGGCGCGGCGGCGTGCGGGGCAGCGCGGCCCCCGCGCGCCTCAGGCGGCCCACTGAATGACGGAGTAGGACCTGGGCGGCAGCTCGAGCCGCGTCCGTTGGCCGCGGGTGACCGGTTTCGGCAGGGAATCCGGATGCACTCGGCGGGGCG
>DASZYK010000314.1:0-11030 GCA_035545455.1 Steroidobacteraceae bacterium | reverse complement strand
GGCTTCGGGCGACACGCCTTTCGGTGACGGGACTGCCCGCTTGCGTCGTGGCGCACGAGAACATCACGGCGGAGAAGATCGCCGAAGACGAGCTGCGCGAGACCGAGCGGAAGCTCCGGGAGTCGCTCGAGCGCGAGCGTGTGCTCGCCCGCACCGATGCCCTGACCGGCCTCGTCAACCGGCGGCACTTCCTGGAGCTCGCCGAGCACGAATTTGCCGTCGCGCGGCGCTATGGATTGCCCTTGTCCGTCATGCTGTTCGACATCGACGGCTTCAAATCGATAAACGACTCGCTCGGACATCCGGCCGGCGATGAGATTCTGTCGGCGGTGAGCCGCCGCGCCGGGCAACAGCTGCGCTCCGCCGACGTGCTCGCGCGCTACGGCGGAGAGGAATTCATCGTCCTGGCCCCGGAAAGCACGGCGCAGAGCGCCGCGGTCGTCGCGGAGCGCATCCGTAAGGCAATCGCGGAAGAGAGTGTCCCCACCGCCGCGGGATCCATGGCAGTCACGATCAGCCTCGGCGTCAGCGAGGTCCACTCTGAGTCGGATTCGCTCGAGGAGCTGATCCGGCGCGCCGATCAGGCGCTTTATGACGCCAAGCGAAAAGGCCGCAACCGCACCGCCGTCCATCGTTTCGGGGTCTGCACCACCGCATCTTCTGCCACGAGGAGTCGCGAATCTGACGTCACCTCGCTACTCTGACGGGCGCTGGCGCGCCGGCCGCGAGGCCATTGGCTGCCCGATGGCCTCGTATGCTGACGCGCGCGAACCGCCTCATGCTCGCGCATCCGGATGGAGGCACATGCCCGCGGCAGCCGGGGGACTGAATGGACAGATCGCCGGAACATGAAGGGAAGCCGGCCGCCGGGTCGGCATCGCCGCCGGGAGCGGAGGCGAGCTGGCGCGCGTGGATCGAGCCGAGCCAGGTCTTCATCGGCATCTTCGATGCGGATGGAAAGCTCCTCATGGCGAACGCGGCCTCGCTCGCGGCCATGGGGCTGCTCCCGCAGGAGGTCGTGGGGCGGCACTACTCGGGCATCGCGGCGGTGACTCCCACTCCGGAAGACGGAGCGCACATCGGACGCCTGCTGGAGCATGCCAGGCGGGGCGAGGTCCTGCGGGCGGAGGCAAACCTCCAGCTTCGCGATGGCCACATCATGACGGCCGATTGCCTGGTCGCGCCGCTGCGCGATGCCTCGGGCCACGTCGCCGAGATCGTGGCTGCGGCCGTGCCGGGGACGGCCGAGCGCGAGACGGGGGAGCCGCTGCTGCGCCTCAACCGCGAGCTGCGGATGGTGAGCGGCTGCGTGCAGGTGCTCATTCGCGCGGAAGACGAGGCGACTCTTCTCGACGAGGTGTGCCGGATCATCGCCGGGAGCGGCGGCTACCTGCTCGCCTGGGTGGGATTCGCCGACAGCGATCCTGAGCGCGCCGTCCGACCGGTGGCGCACAGCCGAAATGGCAGCCGTTCCGCTGACGCTCGAATCCGCCGGGCACCGGGTAAGCGCCGCCCGGGACCGACCGCACGCGCCATCCGCGAGCGGGCGACCCAGGTGTGCCGTGATGCGCAGACCGACCCCGAGCTCGATCTCTGGCGTGATGAGGCCCTTCGGCGCGAAATCCGCTCTTCGGTCGCGCTGCCGCTCATCGCCGGGGATGCGTGTCTCGGTGCTCTCAGCATCTACTCGGACCGTGTCAATGCATTCGACCGATCCGAGGTGAAGCTGCTCGAGGAGCTCGCCGGCGATCTCGCCTACGGCATCGGCGCGCTGCGCGCGCGGATCGAGCGCGAGCGGGCTCGCCAGAGCATGCAACGGTTCCGCTCGCTGCTCGATGAATCGAGCGATCTCATCTACATCTGCGACCCGCAGACCGGACGCATCCTCGACGCGAACGGCGCCGTGTCGCGGCGCCTCGGCTATGCGCTCGACGAGCTGCTGACGATGGCCGTAGCCGACTTCTCGCTGACGGCCGCCGAGACGCCCTGGGCCGACGCCATCAGCGCTCTGCGGGGCACGCGGGGAACGCTGGTGCGCCCGGCGCGCTATCGAAGCAAGAGCGGTGAAGTGATCCAGGTGGAGACCTCTCTTCGATATGCCGAGCAGGACGAGCGGCCCTATGTCATCGCCGTCACGCGCGACATCACGGAGCGCGTGCGGCAGGAGGAACGCATCGCGCACCTGGGCCGCATTCTACGCATGCAGAGCAGTGTCAACGCCGCCGTCCTGCGCATCCGCGACCGCGACGAGCTGCTGCGCGAGGCCTGCCGCGTGGCGGTCGATGTGGGCGGCTACGATTGGGCGATCTTCGCGCTGGTGGACGCGGATGGCCGCCATGCGCGTACACGTTTTCGCGCCGGAGCGGCGCAGGACTTCACCGAGCCGGCGGAGGTCGTCATCGGCGATGGCACGGAGCCCGATACCAACCTGTCGAGCCGCGCACTTCGGACCGGCGAGGTCACCGTATGCGACGATCTCACGCGATCGGAGCCGCCGGTCGCGATGCGCGAGCAACTGATCGCGCGCGGCTACAAGTCCGTCGTTGCACTGCCGGTCATCGTCGAGGGACGCCGGGTCGGCGTACTGATCCTGACCTCGAAGAATCCGGACCTGGTCCGCGACGAGGAGCTGCTCCTGCTCCAGGACATGACGGCCAGTCTTTCGGCGGCGCTTCGCTCCCAGGAGCAGGCCGACACGGCGCAATTCCTCGCCTACTTCGATCCGCTGACGGGCCTCGCGAAGCGTGCCCTCCTCTGCGAGCGGCTCGAGACCGTGCTGCGCTGGCGCGTCGGTCCGCTCGAGAATCCGTCCGTCACCGTCTTCGATGTCCATCATCTCGGTCTGATCAACGACCGTTTCGGGCGTCATTTCGGCGATCTGGTTCTGCAGCGGGTCGCGGAGCGGCTGAAGGCCCATGCGGGCTCGGACGAGCAGCTCGGCTACCTCGGCGGCGGCTCGTTCGCGGTGATCGACATGCACTTCGGCTCGGGCGAGGGCGCGGTCACTGCGATGCTGGACGGTGTCTTTGGAGCGCCCTTCACCATCGAGGGACGCTCGCTGCGACTCTCGTTTCGCTCGGGAGTCGCCCGCTATCCGGTGGACGCCGCGGACGCCGACACGCTCGTCCAGCGGGCCGAAGCGGCGCTCAAAGAGGCGAAGGAAGTGGGTGAGCCCCACGTGCAGTATCGGCTGGAGATGCACAGCGAGATCGCCGAGCGGCTCGAGCTCGAGCATCGGCTGCGAAGCGCGCTCGATGAGCAGCAGTTTCGGGTTCACTATCAGCCGCAGATCAACCTCGCGAGCGGGCGCATCGACGCCGTCGAGGCGCTCCTGCGCTGGAACGATCCGCAGCTCGGGATCCTCCCGCCGGCTCGCTTTCTGCCCGTGCTGGAATCGACGGGCCTGATCGTGCCGGTCGGCACCTGGGCGATCGGCAGGATCGTCAACGACTGCCGCCAATGGGCGCAGCTCGGGCTGGCGGCGATGCGGGTGGCGGTCAACGTTTCCGCGCTGCAGCTGCGGCGCAAGACGTTCGTCGCGACGGTGCTCGATCTGACCGGCGCACTCGCGGCGCTGCCGGGCTGGGGTCTCGATCTCGAGATCACCGAGACCGTCGTGCTGCACGATCTCGAGTCGACGAGCCGCAAGCTGTGGGAGCTGCGGGCGGCGGGACTGCGTGTCGCCCTCGACGATTTCGGCACCGGCTACTCGGCTCTCGGCCTTCTGCCGAAGCTGCCGGTCGACGCCGTGAAGATCGACCGCTCCTTCATCCGCGGACTGCCGGATGACGCATCGAGCGCCCTGCTCGTCGACAGCATCATCCGGCTCGCGGCCGCACTCAAGCTGCTGACGGTCGCCGAGGGTGTCGAGTCCCAGGCGCAACTCGACTCACTGCGCAGAATGGGGTGCGGCGGCTGGCAGGGCCACCTCTACAGCCCGGCATTGCCTCCGCAGGCGCTGCAGGAGCTGCTGCTCGCGACTCATTCCCTGGCGAGCTCGTAGTAGGCCGCGAGCGCGGCCTGCCGCGATGCGCTCAAGTCCACCATCGGCGCGGGATACCCGCAGCGCGCGAGGGCGTCAGGGTCGCGCCATGGCTCGTGCAGCAGCGCCGCCGGCAGATCCGTCAGCTCCGGCAGCCAACGCTTGAGATAGACCGCCTGCGGATCGAACCGGGCCGCCTGGGTGAAGGGGTTGAAGACCCGGAAGTAAGGCGCGGCGTCGGCGCCGCAACCGGCGACCCATTGCCAGCCGAGCGTGTTGTTGGCGAGATCGGCGTCGACCAGCGTATCCCAGAACCAGCGCGCGCCGTGCAGCCAGTGCAGACGCAGGTTCTTGGTGAGGAAGCTGGCGGCGATCATCCGCACGCGATTGTGCATCCAACCGGTGCTCCACAGCTCGCGCATGCCGGCGTCGACGAGCGGCACGCCGGTGCGCCCGCGCTGCCATCGCACGAGCGCCGCCGCATCCGGCTCCGCCCAGCGGAAGGCGTCGAAGCGGCGATTGAAGTTGCGCTCGCAGGAGCCCGGGAAGTGATGGAGCAGGTGGTGGGCGAACTCGCGCCATCCGAGCTCGCGCAGGTAAGCCTCGAGGCTCGCCTGCCCTTTCTTGCGGGCGCGCGCGGCTCGTCTCAGCAGCGCATGATGGATCTGGCGCGGAGTGATTTCGCCGAAGTGCAGGTGAGGCGAGAGCCGTGATGTGCCCGGCTCCGCGGGCCGGTCGCGCCCTGCGGCATAGTCCGCGAGCGCACGCTCGCCGAATCGTCGCAGTCTCTCGCCGGCACCCGCCTCGCCCGGCCACCAGGCCCGGGCGAGGCCGCCGGCCCAGGGAATGCGCGGCTGCAGATCGAAAGCATCCAACTCGAGGCTCCCGGCCAGCTTCACCCAATGGCGAGGGCGGCGCTCGGGAAGCGGCCGCAGCGGCGTCAATTGCGAAGCGAGCTTGCGCCAGAACGGCGTGAACACCCGGTAGGGCCGACCTTGTGATCCGCTGATCCGCCAGGGCTCGAGCAACAGGTTGCCCGGTCGGCTCTCGACGGTGATGCCGCGCTTGCGCAGGGCGGCCTCTATCCGCGAGTCGCGCTCCATCAGCGCCGGCTCATAGCAGCGCGTCCAGTAGACCGCGGCGGCGCCGCTTTGCGCGATCAGCCGGCTCAGCTCATCGAGGCTGTCGCCCGCGGCGAGATGCAGCCGCCCTCCCCGCTCCAACAGCGTTCGGCCGAGGGCCTGCAGCGAACGATGCAGCCACCATCGGCTGGCCCCGCCAGGAGCCCACGGCGTTTCCTCCTGCGGCGAATGAATGTACACGGGCAACACGCGCTCGTGCGCCGCGCAGGCTGCCGTTAAGGCAGGATGATCGGCGAGACGCAGATCTCTTCTCAGCCAGACGAGCGCCGTGCTCATCGCCGCCGGCCGGAGCCGAAGCGCATGCGGTTCCGCAAACGGGCGGCAGGGCGACTTGCACGCCAGCCACTGTCTGCGCGGAACGCCCTGGTGTGATTCTCCATCGGCGCGACGCGGCGCGTGAGCGTGGTGGTCATTGCCAGTGGGTCGGCTTCTGCTCCTGCATTGTCGCCGATCGTTCCGCCGGCGTCATTGCCGCATGAGCAGCAGGCTTGCCGAAGCCGCGCAATTCGTATGACAATTTGCCGTCGCTCGCGGTGACTGACCAGATCGTCCGCGGCGCGCCGAGCCGCCCGGTGAGCCGGACGGATCGGGCAGCCGCGGCCTGAGGCGCAGGAGTCCGGGCCGAGACGTTCACGTGGGAGTCGCCCTGATGCGCTTTCGAATTCGGACAACCCTGGCCATGGTCCTGCTCGCCGCCCCGGCGGCGTACACGGCCGCGTGTGCCGCGGATCTCGCGATGAAGGTCACCAACAGCGGTTACCTCGACGGACGGGGCGTGAGCGTGATGCTCTACAGCGACAATTACAGCCCCATCTTCTTCGACCAGAAGGATGCGGCCATGCAGATCATCCTGCACGGCCATCGCATCGCCACCAATGGCAGCGTGCGTCTTTCGCCGACGCCGGAGCAGTGGGACGCGATTCCGCATCTCATTTCGCGGCGCGCCGACAAGGAGCGCGAGCGGCTCCTCGCCACCGTCGCCTATCCCGCGTACCACCTGCGCTATCACGTCGTGGTCGCCGCCGAGACCGGCGGAGTGCGGGTGAGCGTGAACCTGGATCGGCCGCTGCCGCGCTCTCTGGTCGGCAGGGCGGGCTTCAACCTGGAGCTGCTGCCTTCCATTTACGTGGACAAGGCGTATGCGGCGGATGACAAGGTCTTCGGCGTTTTTCCGCGCAGCCCGGAGAGCCGGATGAGGGAGGTCCCGCCGAGGCCTGGAGACCCGAAGACGCTCTGGTACGTGCATCAGTGGCACGAGGCCAAGGGCTACACCCAGCCGCTTCCTTTCGCGACGGGCAGGACCATCACGATGGCGGTCGATGACCCGCTCGATCGTGTCAGCGTCACCTCGGATACCGGGCCGCTCCTCATTTACGACGGACGCAACGAGGCGCAGAACGGCTGGTACGTGCTGCGCACGCTGATCCCCGCGGACAAGACGGAAGGCGCGGTGGTGTGGCACATCCGCCCGAGCTACCTGCCGAACTGGACCCGGCCGCCCATGATCGCCCACAGCCAGGCCGGCTACGCCGCGGAGTCTGCGAAGATCGCCGTCATCGAGCTCGACCGCAGGTTCGAGGCCCCCGAAACCGCGGCGGTCCTGCGGCTTGCCGACGACGGCACGTACCGCAAGGTGTTCGAAGGACGGATCTCCAAGCCCACGGCCTGGCTGCGCTACGACTATGCCAGGTTCGATTTCTCGTCCGTCACGGAGCCGGGGCTGTACGCGATCGAGTACGCGGGCCGGCGCACCGATGTGTTTCCCATTGCCGGGGATGTGTATGACCGCACCTGGCAGACCACGCTCGACGGCTACCTCGCCGTGGAAATGGATCATGTCTCCGTGCGCGACGCCTACCGCCTGTGGCACGGCGTTGCGCACATGGACGACGCCCGGCAGGCGCCGCCCGACATCACGCACTTCGACGGCTACTGGATGGGCCCCGACATCGAATCCCCCTACGAGCCGGGACAGCACATTCCCGGCCTGAATGTCGGCGGGTGGTTCGACGCGGGCGATTTCGACAACGACGCCTTCGGCCAGTATGGAGCCATCCTCAATCTCGCCCTGGCCTATGACACCTTCCATATGAAGTGGGACGAGCTCACGGTCAACGAGAAGGCCCGCGCGGTGGAAATGCACCGGCCGGACGGAATCCCGGACACCGTCGAGCAGGTCGAGCACGGCATTCTGCAGACGCTCGCCCAGGTGCGTGCCGTGGGGCACCCGTTCATCGGTATTCAGGCGCCATACCTGCGCGGCTATACCTTCCTTGGCGATGCGGCATCTCAAACGGACGGACGAATCTACGATTCCAGGCTCGGCCCCTACGAGGTGAAGGGGGACTTCTCCGGCAAGCCGGACGACCGCTGGGCCTGGACGATGACGTCCCCCGCAATGAAATACGGCGCCGCGGCATCCCTGGCCGCCGCATCCCGCACGTTGAGAGGATGGAACGATCCGTTGTCGAGAGAGTGTCTGGACGCGGCCGTCGAGCTCTGGAAGGACGCCGAGGCGCACCCTGCGCCGGAGCATTTCGACGAGGCCCATGAGAGCTCCGGCGGGTACCGGCAGCGCTCCCTCGGCCCGCCGCGGTGGACGGCCGCGCTGGAGCTCCTGATCGCGACCCATGGCGCGGAGCCTTACAAGAAACAAGTGGAGGACCTGTATCCCTCCATGCTGCAGCACATCGGAGCCGGCGGCTGGCAGGCGGTGCGTGCCCTGCCCTACCTGGATGCGGACTACAGGACCCGTCTCGAGACCGCGGTGAAGGCCTATCTTACGCGGCTGGATCGTGAGCTCGCCGCGACGCCTTTCGGCGTGCCTCCCTCACTCGGCGGCTGGGGCGGATCGGCCCAGGTGGCGGGGTTCGGAGCGCAGATGTACTTCCTCCATGAGGCGTTCCCGGACCTCGTCGGCCCCGAATACACGCTTCGGGCCGCCAACTACCTCCTCGGCACGCATCCCGTCTCCAGCGTGTCGTACATCTCCGCGATCGGAACGGCGTCGAAGCTGCAGGCGTACGGCAACAATCGCGCCGACAACACCTTCATCCCGGGCGGCATGATTCCGGGCTACGTGGTCATCAAGCCGGACTTCCCGGAATGCATCACCCGCTTCGGATTCCTCTGGTTCGAGAACGAATACACCGTCGATGCCGCCGCCAGCTGGGTCCTGGAAGCCAATGCCGCGAGCGCCATCGTCAGGCAGGAGGGGCACGGACTCGCTCATCTGTGACCGCGTTCAACGGCGCTCCCGGCCGAAAAGTCCTACGGTAGCCGCCTCTTCGCCATCCTACCGGAGGCTGCAATGTCGAGAAGAATCGCCATGGCGTTTTCGATGGCCGTTGCCGCGGCGGGCTGCTCCACGGTGGGGCACCTCACGGTGAAAAGCTACACGGCCTCATCCGGAGAGCGTGTCATGGCCGGCCAGGCCGCGCCCGAGGCCGGCTATGGCTGCGAAAAGCTCACTCAGGAGTCCCGGCGCTGGGGCCTTGCGGGGAACATGGATCGCGCCCGTGCGACGGAGAGTCTCACGGCCGACGCGGTCGAGTCGGCCCCGGCCAAGGGTGCCAATTATGTTTACGTCATGGTCCCGGGAAGCGCGAGCATCGGCGGATTCAACGTCAATGCCTTCAAGGACGCCCAGGTCGCCTACTACAAGTGCTCGAACCTCCCGGCCGCGACGAGCTGAGACGCACGCGACGTGACATGACGGGCGCAGGCTTGGGCGCCCGTGCGCCCCGGATGATGGCTCCGGTTTGGCGGGGCCCTCAGCTTCCCGCGCAGTACCAGTCCAGCACGCGCAGCGCGCGCAGCGTGTTCCAGCGGCTCGGCCTGCCTTCGCCCTCGTCCATCTCGATGGGCATCGTGCCGGGGTAGCGGGTCTCGAGCGGCCATGCCCCGTCGGCGTTGCGCTTGGATACGACCAGCTCGATCGCCTCCGCCGCGCGCTCATCGGGCGCGGCGCCCGCTCGGCGCAGATGATCGAGTGCCCGCAGCACGTCATAGTGCCACCACGCCGGAAAAGCGAAACGGTTCCACGGCGCGCCGCTCTTCCGGTCCCGCTCGATGATCGCTCCCGTCGACAGGCGCCGCATGAGACGGCGCTCCAGAAGGTACTCCTGCCCGCGCAGACGGGCCGCGGTCACCGCCGGGCCGCCGTGACCCGCCTGCTCGTGCTCGAGCAGCGCCTCGAGCACACAGATGGTGGTGTTGAACGAGGACCGCTTCGAGCCATCGGGCGCGTCGCAGTTCCAGCCGCCGTCGGCGAGCTGCTCCCCGAGCAGCCGCTCGATCAGAGCGGTGACGTCCTGACGGAAATACGCGCCGGCCACCGCCACCTGACCGTTGATGCACGGCTCCACCTCGCCGGCAAAGAAGGAGTTCCCATCCGCCTCCGGCGGACCGCATCCCCGCCAGGTCACGCGATCGCGAACGAGCGCCACCGCGCGCCGCGCGGCCTCGCAGCCGGGGTCGAGTCCCATCTCCCGCAGGAGCGTGAGCACATGCATCGTGGAATCCCAGCCGTGGTTCCATGCCACACCGCCCCACCGGCCGTCGGGCGCCTGCAGCGCCAGCAGCCGGGCGCAGGCGCCCTGCGTCTCCAGCCTGTCGCGCTCTGCGGCAACTTCGTCCTCGGAAGCATCCGTCAGGTCCCTCATCACCTGCCAGCGGACGGACGGGTCGGAGTCGAGAAGCCAGCTCAGGACGGAGCTCTCCGGTTTCATGTCGGACCCCACGCTCACGGCCGCGGCTCGAAAATGGCGTAGAACTTGGTGCATTCCTCGTGCACGGTCCACGTCCCCTCGAATCCCGCCGGCACCACGAATGCATCGCCCGCCGCGAACGACACTCGCTCACCGGCAACGCTCTCGATGGTGATGCGGCCCGCCGTGAGAACGCAGAGCTCGCTCTCCGTGTACCGCACGCGCCACTTGCCGGGACTCGAGGTCCAGCGGCCGCAGAAGAACTGGCCGCTCGGATCGGTGAACGCGTTCCATGCTCGATGGACCGGCCGGCCGTCGAGGACGCGATCCGGTGCGGGGCCGCACGCCTCCCAGGATACGGGCCCATCCAGGCGGACGACGGAGACGGTCATGATGCGCGCCCCGGCGCCACCGGGCTCTCGTTACGGAGCCGGTACCGCAGCCAGACGGCGCCGCCGTCCAGCACCTCGCAACTCTCGAGCGACATGTCGGCGATCGGCGCGCGCACTCCGGCCTCCTGATCGGTCGAGTCGAACACGCTCGGCGCACCCTTGCCGCCATCAACCGCGGGGCAGATGGCGAGGCTGATCTCATCGATGAGCCCCGCGCGCAGGACCGCGCCGTTGATGCCGCCACCGCCCTCGACGAGCAGCCGCCTGACGCCGAGCTCCCGGTTGAGAAACTCGAGCGCCGACCCGAGGTCCACCTCCCGCTCGCCGGCGAAGAAGTAGGAAACGCCATCCTCGCGCAGCCCGGAAAGGTGCGCATCGGACACCTGCTCGGTGAGCGCGACGACGATGGGGTCGCCGCCGATCTCCGAGCGCCCCCAGGCGATCTTGCCGTGCGCGTCGAGCACAACTCCGTACGCGCCCGCGCCGCGGCGAGCTATCCACGGCTTCCTGTCGTAGCTCCGATCCGCGCGCGCATCGTATGCGCGCGCTTTTGCAAACTCCTGCCCGGTCACCCGGCCCACGAGCCACGCGTCGCCGCCGATCTTGGCGTGCAGACGCTCGAAGAGATCCCCTCCATCGCGCGTCGGCGGACGCCACCTGCTGTGCAGGATGCGTCCGTCGATGCTCGCCACCATGTGGCACACCACGTACGGCTTCATGGCCGCCTATATTACCCGCGAGGCTCCAACGATGAGTAACTTGCCGCCGCGTTTCCTCGCCCAGGCTGCCGCGGCGAGCGGCGCGA
>DASZYK010000313.1:0-13133 GCA_035545455.1 Steroidobacteraceae bacterium | reverse complement strand
CACGATCGCCGTCGACGGCGCCGCCTTCGATGTCATCCAGGCCAGCCTGGATGAGCTCGCAAGGATGCGCGAGACCGTCGCCAACGGCCGGCGCGTGGCTCCCGCGCGCGCCATGATCGGACGCATTCAGGCGCTGACCCGTCCCGGCGGAGGAGCATCGTCGGCCGCTGCGCCGTCGGCCGCGGAAGCGCCGAAGCCGGAGACCCGCGCGCCCGCCGCTGCGGCGGCGCCGCCGGTTGCCCGCGTGGCGCGCGTGATCTCAGCCGCGCCCGAGGAGCCCCAAGCGGCTGCGGTGCCGGCAGCCGTCGCGGTATCCGAGCCGCCGCCCGCAGAAGCCCCGGCCGCTCCGGCAGCCGGGAGTCCCGAGCCGATCCGCGAGCTCGAGCTGCCGGAGCCGCCGGTTCTGGCCGCCGCTCCCGAGGCCGAGCCGCAGCCTGAGCCGGAGCTGCTCGAGCAGGCCCCGGTCCTGTCCTCGGCGCCCCCGCCCGAGACCGAAGTGGCTGAGCTTCCCATCGCGGAAAGCGCGCCGCCGGATACGCACGGCCCGTCGCCCGCTGCGCACGCGCCGGAGACTGCGGCGGACGAGGTGCTGGCCGCGCCGCAGCCGGTGCCTCCGGGCCGCGAGCCGGTCGCGCCGGCCGAGCGGCAGGAGATGGCCCGTGTCGACGCGGACCTCCTCGACAAGCTGCTCAATATCTCGGGCGAGGCGAGCATCGCGCGCTCGCGACTCGAGCAGCAGATCGGCTCGATCGACTTCAACCTCGGTGAGCTGTCACGGACGGTGACCCGTCTCAAGGAGCAGCTGCGCAGCCTCGAAATCGAGACCGAGGCGCAGATCCTGCACCGGCACGAGGACGAGAGCGGACATCGCAGCGAGTTCGACCCGCTCGAGCTCGACCGCTATTCCTCGATCCAGCAGTTCTCGCGCGCGCTGGCGGAGACGGCCAACGACGTGGCGAGCATCCAGCAGCTGCTCGAGAACCTGGCGAAGGACGCGCAGAACCTCCTGCAGCAGCAGGCGAGAACGATCACCGAGCTGCAGAACGGCCTGATGCGCACGCGCATGGTGCCGTTCCAGCGGCACGTACAGCGTCTTGCGCGCATCGTGCGCCAGGCGGCATCCGACACCGGCAAGCGCGCGGAGCTGGTCGTCGAGGGCGCATCCGGTGAGCTCGACCGGCAGGTGCTCGAGCGCATGTTGCCGCCCTTCGAGCACATGCTGCGCAACGCCGTGGTCCACGGCATCGAGACGCCCGACGAGCGCACGCGGCGCGGCAAGCCGCCCGCCGGCCGGATCCTCCTCGAGCTGCACCGCGAGGGCGCGGAAGTCATGGTGCGCCTGACGGATGACGGCGCCGGCATGAACCTCGAGGCGATCAGGGCCAAGGGCCGTGCGCTCGGGCTCATACCGCCGGGCCGCACCCTGAGCGACGAGGACGCCATGCAGCTCATCCTCGAGCCCGGATTCTCCACCGCGGGAGCGCTGACCCAGCAGGCGGGCCGCGGCGTCGGAATGGACGTCGTCGCCACCGAGATCAAGCGGCTGGGCGGAGCGCTGCACATGGAGACCAAGGCCGGCGAGGGAAGCGTGTTCACCATCCGCCTGCCGTTCACGCTCGCGATCAGCCACGCGCTGGTGGTGCGCACGGGCGAGGAGTTCTACGCCCTGCCGCTGCCCACGGTGGAGGGCGTGCTGCGCCTGTCGAAGGCGGAAGTCACCGCCCATCTCGGCCGCGACGCGGCGATGTTCGATTACGGCGGGCAGAAGTATCGCTTCCAGCACCTGGCGGTGTTCGTCGGCCTCGAGCCGTCGCCGCTTCCGGAGCAGGACGTGACCATTCCGGTGGTGCTGGTGCGCGCGGGCGAGCACTCCACGGGCCTCGTCGCCGACGAGCTGGTCGGCAGCCGCGAGATCGTCGTGAAGTCGGTCGGGCCGCAGATCTCGAGCATCCGCGGCATCTCCGGGGCGACGATTCTCGGCGACGGCCGCATCGTCATCATCCTGGACATCGGCGCGCTGGTGCGCGCCGAGTGGCGCGGGCGCGCGCAGCTGCCGGCGGTTCCGCGGGAGAAGGAGGACCGGAGGACCTTCGCGTTGGTCGTCGACGACTCCATCACCGTGCGTCGCGTGACCCAGCGCCTGCTCGAGCGCAACGGCATGCGGGTGCTGACGGCCCGCGACGGCATGGATGCGGTCGGATTGCTGCAGGATCACGTCCCGGACGTCATCCTGCTCGACATCGAGATGCCGCGCATGGATGGCTACGAGGTCGCGGCGCACGTGCGCAACGACTCACGGCTGAAGGACGTGCCCATCATCATGATCACCTCCCGTGTCGGCGAGAAGCACCGCGCGCGGGCCATCGAGCTGGGCGTCGACGATTATCTCGGCAAGCCGTATCAGGAGGCCGAGCTGCTCGACGCCATCGCGCCGCTGGTGGAGCGCCGGCGCGCAGGGCAGGACAGCGCCGTGCAGGATGTGCCGCGGCAGGCCGAGGGCCGTTGAGCCATGAGCGAGCGCGTACAGGAGATCTACAGCCTGCTGGTCCCCCTCGCGGAGGGGCGGCTCATCGTGCCGCGCGCCTGCGTCGCCGAGGTCGTCGGCTTCCAGGTGCCCTCCGAGATGACGGGCGCGCCGCCCTGGTACATCGGCACCGTCCCGTGGAACGGCAAGGCGGTGCCGCTGGTGTCCTTCGAGGGGGCCTGCGGACAGCCCATTCCCTCACCGTCGGGGCGCACTCGGGTGGTGGTGTTCCATTGCCTGGGCACGCGGCTGGACGGCGGCAACTTCGCCCTCGTCTCGCAGGGCTTTCCGCAGCTGGTCAGGGTCAGCTCCGATGTGGTGCGGCCGGACAACTCCAGGGTGTTCCCGGAGCGGGCCCCGGTGATCTGCCAGGTGCGGATGGTCAACGAGACGCCGCTCGTGCCGGACCTCGAGAGGCTCGAGGAGATGATCGCGGAGGAGACGCGGGTCGCCGCGTAGCGTTGGAAACGCCAAGCTTCAGATAACGATACCACTCCGCCGCTCACCGTAATACGTGCGAGGTTCCGCGTGCCGCCGGCTCGAGCGGCGCTTTGACAATCGCTTGTCTCAGCGTTAGTCTGATACCGCTACCACCCGACCGGCCGGCCGGGTGACACGGCAGAGCGCCATAAGAACCAGGGGGAGAGACGTTATGTTTCATCGCGCCCGAAGCTCATCCTTTTCGACCGCTCGGCACCGCATCCTTGCCGTCGCCGGAGCCGCTCTGGCACTGATCGCCTCACTGTCCGCGCGGCCCGCGGCCGCGCAGCAACTCCCGCAGCAGGTCGCGCAATACACGTTCGAGGACGGTACGGCCGACGGCTGGACATCCTTTTACAGCGCGTCCGCACCCACCTACTCGACGGCTGCCACGGCGGCAGCCGATCCCGATGGCGGAGCCGGCAGCCTGTTGACCACCGTCAACTACACGAGCAGCGGCGGCGGCGGCGGGCCGGCGCTGAACCTCGCCAGCCTGAACCTCCTGCCCGGAGCGACTTACTCCATCACCGGCTACGTGATGCTGGCGCCCGGCGAGACCGCGAGCGACGCCAATTTCACGGTCCAGCGGCAGGACTCCAGCTGCTCCGGCGGCACGTGCTACGACACGGTCGGCGCCTACCAGGTGCCGGTGACGGATGCCGCCTGGGCCAAGATCGGCGGCTCGTTCACCGTGAGCCCGAGCGCAACCGGCCTGCTTCTCTACGCGCAGCTCAGCGGCTCACCGACACCCGCCACGCCGCAATCGCTCTATCTCGACGACGTGACGATCACGGAGATCGCGGCCCCGCCCGGCGGCCCCCAGGACAACTCCGGGATCGCAACGAACTTCGAGGACGGCGGGCTCGACGGCTGGTCGTCGCGAAGCGGCAGCTCCGTGCTGACCAATGCCGCGATCTCCGGCGGGCCGGAGGGCGACACCAACGGCCTGCAGGTCAGCAGCCGGTCCGCGACCTGGGATGGCCCGCAGATCAGCGTCAGCAACAAGATGTACGTCGGCTCGCAGTACGCGATCAGCGTGTGGGTGATGTCGCCCCAGGGCGATACGCTCCGCGTCAGTCTGCAGACGACGTTTACGGATCCGACGACCAATAACGCCGCGACTTCCTATGCGACGGTCATCGGGAACACCACGGTGCCCGCGGGCCGGTGGGTGCAGCTCTCGATCCCGCGGTACTCGATGTCCGCGGCCTATGATCCGGGCAAGGCGTTCCTTTACGTGGAATCGAACAGCGGCACGCAGGACTTCACCATCACCGATTTCAAATTGACGTACCTGCCGCCGCTCGTCATCCAGCAGGACATCCCGTCGATCTACCAGACGCTCGCGCAGTACTTCCCCGTCGGTACGGAGATCGACTCGTCCGACCTGAGCGGGCCGCATGCCGAGCTGGTCGCGAAGCACTTCGACAGCATCGTCTCCGGGAACGACATGAAGTGGCAGTTCACGGAGAACCCGGAGGGGACCTTCACCTTCACGACCGCCGACGCGGAGGTGAAGTTCGCCCAGGCGCACCACATGCTCATCAGGGGGCACAACCTCGTCTGGTCCAACGGCTCGGAGACGCCCTCGTGGGTGTTCCTCGAGGAGGACGGCAAGACGCCGCTCTCCGCGTCGAACCCGGCCGATGTGCAGCTCCTGACGCAGCGCATCCGCAACCACATCAGGAACGTGGTGCAGCACTTCGGCACCGCGGTCTACGTGTGGGACGTGGTCAACGAGCCGCTCGATCCCAGCCAGAGCGATTGCCTGCAGCACGGGCCCTTCTATCAGGTGCTCGGCCGGCAATACATCGACATCGCGCTGGAGGCGGCCCGGGAGTATGCGCCGCCGGGGACGCAGCTCTTCATCAACGACTACAGCACGACCGATTCCAACCGCCTGCAGTGCATGATCCGCCTGGTCCGGTACCTGAGGCGGCACGACGTGCCGCTGGACGGCGTCGGGCACGAGATGCACAACCACATCGACAACCCGTCGCCGTTCGCCATGTACCGGGCGGTTGCGCAGCTCCATCGGCTCTTCCCGCACCTGCATCAGCAGGTGACGGAGCTCGACGAGAGCGTCTACGCCGCAGGCGACAACACGTCGAACTACGGCACCAATGGCGGCACGGTGCCGGCCTCGCTCATCGCGGAGCAGGGCTGGCTGTACAAGGACTACTTCGACGTGTTCCGGGCTTTGAAGGGCAAGCTGGATGCCGTCACCTTCTGGGGGATGGCGGACGACAACACCTGGCTGGACTCGTTCCCCATCGACCGGCTGGATGCGCCGCTGCCCTTCGACGAGCTGCTGCAGGCGAAGCCCGCTTACTGGGGGATCGTCGATCCCACGCAGCTGCCGGGCTACGGAATGACGCTGGCCCTGACGAGCCGATCCGGATCGGTGACGTCGCAGACCTGGACCATCACCGCGACCAATCCCGGCGAGGGCACCGCGTACGGAACGCAGATCACCGGAGTCTATCTCCTGCAGGTGCGTGGCCGCCCGTGCCGAGCGACGGTGACTCCGCCCTCGAATTATCCGGTGGCTCTGGGTGACGTCGCGGGTGGCGGGACGGCATCGGCGTCGTTCACCGTGCAATTCCACGATTGCAGGGACACGGACGATGCGCGCTTCGTCCTCCTCGCTCCCTGGACGGCGAACGTCTACGAGACAGGGACCGTGGTGGCGAAGGACCTGCAGCCTTAGCGGATTTCCGGCTCAAAAATCCTCGAGCGGCGCTGCGACCCATACTCCAACGCAGCGCCGCTCGGGGATCTCCCACCCGATCACGACGGCCGCCGAGCCGTCACCGCCGTGGACAACCGCCAGAGGCGATCAACAGGCGAGCGCCTCGGCCACCGCCTCGTGCAGGCGACCGTTGGTCGCGAGAACGGTGGTCGTGTCGAGCGTCACATCCTTGCCGGCGAGATCGGTGAAGGTGCCGCCCGCCTCGCGCACGATGACCGTCAGCGCCGCGATGTCGAGGATGTTGACGTCGGACTCGATGACGGCGTCGAGAGACCCGCGCGCCAGCAGGTGGTAGTGCACGAAATCGCCGTAGCCGCGGATGCGGCTGACCTTCCTGATCAGCGAGCCGAGGCGCTCCCACTGGGCGGAGCGGGTCATCGTCTTCAAATTGCCCGTCGAGACGATGGCGGCCGAGAGCTCGGACACGGCGCTCACGTGGATGGGCCGATCATTGAGATGGGCGCCGCAGCCCTGCTCCGCCCAGGCGAGCTCGCCGTAGGCCGGAGCGCTGGACACTCCCAGCACCAGCCGGCCGCCGCGCATCAGGGCGATCTGCGTGGAGAAGAAAGGACACTCGCGCACGAAGGACTTGGTGCCATCGATGGGGTCCACCAGCCATACACTCTCGGCGCCCACTGCGTGCCTGCCGGTCTCCTCGCCGTAGAAGCCGTACGTCGGGAAGCGCTCGCTCAGAATCGCGCGGATGGCCTCCTCGGCGCGCACGTCCGCCTCGGTGACGGGCGACTGGTCCGCCTTGGTGCTGACGGCGAGGTTCTTCTGATAGAGGCCGCGGATCACCTCGGCCGCCGCCTGCGCGGCGTCGAGGGCGGCTTGCAGCTCTCGTGATGGCATGGTGGACGGGTTGTTCCTGCAACGTGGGATCGGCCGAGGCGGGCTAGCCTTGCCGGGCGGCGGCCCGCTGTCAAATCCCGGGTCTGGCACAATCGCGGCTCGGCCATCGCGCGCCGGGAGGCGGCCTCATGGGCAACAGACTCAGCAAGATCTACACGCGTACGGGTGATGACGGTACGACCGGCCTCGGAGATGGCACGCGCGTGCCTAAGGACAGTGCGCGGGTGGAGGCCTACGGCACCGTGGATGAGCTGAATAGCGTCATCGGCGTGCTTCTGGCCGTTCCCGGGCTGCCGGCCGCCGTGACGGACATCCTGACCGAAGTGCAGCATGAGCTCTTCGATCTGGGCGCGGAGCTCTGTATTCCGGGTCACGTCGTGATCACGGCCGCTCACGTGACGAGGCTCGAGACGGCGCTCGACGGTTTCAACGATCCTCTGCCGCCGCTGAAGGAATTCATTCTTCCCGGCGGCGGCCCCGCGGCGGCGGCCTGTCACCTCGGCCGCACGGTCGCGCGGCGCGCCGAGCGGCGGGTGTGGACGCTTGCGAGGGCCGAGACGATCAACCCCGAGGTGCTCCGCTACCTCAATCGGCTCTCGGACCTGCTTTTCGTGCTGGCCCGAGTGTTGGCGCGCCATGAGCGCGGGGCCGAGGTGCTCTGGCGCCACGAGCGCGGCAAGCGCGGCTGATCGATCGAGGGACGATGACCCGTGGGTGGAATCTGTCGCGGCTGCCCGCGGCCTTCAGGCTCCCGGTCCTGGGCCTGGTCGCGCTCGTGGCGATCGCGTCGGCCATCGGGGTCTTGATCGCAGGGCTCCTGGGGCTCGCATTGCTGGTCGCGGGGATCGTGTCCTGGCTGCGTCCCGGCGATCTGACCGAGGCCTGGGCGCGCACCCTCGCCGGCGCAGGATCGATTGGCATCAGCGGCGCCCTCGCGGCGCTTGCCTGGACGGCCGGCAGCGCATTCGCGCATGCTCGCCGGCCCGACCTCGATCCGGCCCGCGGCGAGGCCACCCGCCGCACGCTCAAATTCGTTGCCATTCTCGGCATTCTGCTGGCGCTGGTGTGCCTGCCTTTCGCCGCGGCCATTCATGCGACCGCTCACAAGCCCTGGCTCGGGTGGGGCGGGCCTCGCGACCGGCGCATAATGTGCCCGCCGGGAACCGCGCCCAGCCGGCGCGGTCTCCCTGCCTCACTCATTCGCAGCGACAGGCGAAACTCATGACGCTCATGCAGGCATTCAAGGTGTGGTGGAGCTACAGCTGGAGAGCGAGCATTCTGGTGATCCCGCTCGGGATCATCATGACGGCCTGGTCGCTAGCCGGGCTCCTCTCCACCGTGGAAGGCATGCTGCAGTCCGGTCAGAGCCTGTCCAATCTGAACGTCGACCAGCTGACGCGCCTGGCTTCCGGCGGCGTGAGCCTGTGGATTCTGTCCCTGGTCCTCACCGCCGTCATTCAGGTGTTCGCCATGCGCTGGACACTCAACTCGCGCTGGTCGGACTTCCGGCTGAAGGCGGTGCCTCCGGACGCGCAAGCCGGCGATGAGCCCAACTCCGGAGACACCGGCAGGGCGGCCAGGATCTGAAGGCCGGGCGCACCCGGCGCCGCGAGCGAAGCCGGTCGGGAAACGGCGGCTCCTTCTTCACGCCGGCAGTTTTGCGAAGCGCTTCAGCTCTCCGCCCAGCCGCACCCACGGCTGGGCGCTGTCGCAGTAGATCTCCGATTGCGGCTTGACCCAGCTCCGGTCGTCGAGGGTGCCGGCGTTCAGCATCACCATGCCGGGCAGGGCTTGCGCCTCGTCCACGATTCCCGACCCGCATTCCGGGCAGAAGCGGCGGTGAATCAACTTGCCGCTGTCTCCCTGCTTGCTGAAAGTCTTGAGCACCCCGGTGACCCTGAGAGCCGCTGCGGGCACCGCGATCACCGTCGAGAAGGCGGAACCGGTGAAGCGCTGACAGTCCGCGCAGTGGCATACGCCGACAAATGCCGGCTCCGCATCCGCGCTGTAACGCACGTTGCCGCAAAGGCAGCTACCCTTGATCGATGCCATGGACCATCTCCTGCATTCTGTGCCGTGAGGCCGGAAGGCCAGTCTACGATCCATTGCCGCGAACTGAGCGCCTTTCTGCACCGCTCGAATCACTTGCCCGCGGCGAGTTCCTGTGCCAGTCGCGCATTGAGTGCCTTTGCGGCCGCTGAGGCATACCTGCGACAGGCGCTGCGGTCGATCAGAGGCGCTGAGTTCGCCGTGCCCTCGACTCTGTTCCAGAACCCACTGGCCCCGGGATGCGGCGTCAGCAGAATATCGCACGGCAGTGCCGCCACCGCGGCGATCGACCTGCGGAAGTCCGCGAGATAGCCGGGGTGGTCGCTGAAACGGAAGGTCGGCGCGCTCACGGCGCTGAGACTATCGGCATAGACAACGTGCAGGCAGCGCGCGCTTTCGCAGGAGATCCAGGTCCAGGAAGTACTGCCCGGCGTGTGCCCCGGCGTGAAGAGCGCCGTAACGGCCACATCTCCCAGATGCAGCGTTTCGTGGTTTCGAACCACACGCACGTGTTTCAGCGGCGTATAGCCGGGTATCGAGCCGTACTGCGGGTCGCCCGGATCGGCGCCCCCCGATTCCAGCTCATGCGCGCCCGCGGCGCTGGCCAGGACCTGCGCGCCGCTCGCGCGTTGCAGCGCAGCGATACCGCCGGCATGGTCGATGTGCGCATGTGAGTTCAGAAGCCATTTGACATCACGAACGCGGAACCCGAGCGCGCGGATACGTGCCTCGATCTGCGGTGCCGACTCGGGCAGGTCACCGTCGAAGAGCGCCAGTCCCTGTCCCGTATCGACGAGGATCGCGGACAAGCCGTGCGGTCCGACGTACCAGGTGTTGCCGTAGATGCGAAACGGCTTCTGCGGCGCATTCCACGCGGCACGATCGGCGCCGATTCCCTGGGCTGCATGCGCGCCGGGCAGCATCGAGGCGGCCGCGAGCGCAGCGATCATCGAGAGGCGTGACGGCATGGACGCCCTAGAGCATTCCCCGCCATCGCTGCCAGTCGAACGCGGGACCCGGATCGGTCTTGCGGCCCGGGGCGATGTCGCTGTGGCCGGCGATCCGCTCGGCGGAGAGTGTGGAGTAGGCCGAGAGCAACGCCTTTACGAGAGCCGCGAGACTCCCGTACTGCGCGTCCATGTACGGCGAGTCGTCGGTTCCCTCCAGCTCGATCCCGATCGAGAAGTCGTTGCAGCCGCATCGTCCCTGATACTGGGACAGGCCGGCGTGCCACGCGCGCATTCCGAACGGCACGTATTGCGTGATGGCGCCGTCCCGGCGGATCGCGGCGTGAGCCGAGACACGCAGGGGCGCGGTCTCGCGGAAGGACGGGTGAGCATCGGCCGGCAGGTCGCCGGCGAAGAGGCGGTCGATCCACGGCCCGCCGAATTCACCGGCCGGGAGGCTGATGCCGTGCACCACGATGAGCTCGGGCCCGACGCCCTGCGGGCGCGCGTCGAAATGCGGCGAGAGGACCTGGCGCACGCCCGCGAGGAGGCCGGTGGCGGGCTCGATCTGCAGTATCTCAGTCATGGAGGTAGCGCGAGAAGCCGGCGTAGAGCACGGCGAGCAGGCCGGTGACGAAGATGCCGTCGAAAGTGCCGGCGCCTCCGATGGAGGCCACGGGGGCGCCGAGCGCCTGGATGGAGCCGAGGTTGAGAAGATCCGCGCCGATCAGCGTGCCGAAGCTGCCGCTGATGTAGGCGAGCGGCGCCGCCCGGCGGCGCGTCAGCGCGACGGCGATGACGGCGGTCGCCAGCGCCGGCACGAAGATCGGCAGGGCGATGCCGAACCCGGGCACGGGCCGCGCGAGGAAGCGGCAGACCACGGCGACGAATGCGGTGCCGATCGCGCCGAGCAGGAAGAGGCGGTGCTTGAGCAGCAGATACAGCGACAGGCAGACGGGGATGATCGCGCCGCCGACGTTGACGGCCAGAACCGTCGCGTGCGTCTGCTGCACCATCGGCACGATGTAGGTCATGCCGAAGAACTCGATCGCGCCCGCCGTCACCACCCGGTGCCCCGGCAGGTAAGCGACCGGAATGTTGATGTAGCTGCCGAGCAGGGAGAGCGCAAGCACCGTGATGAGCGCGCCCTCGGTGATGCCCATCGAGAGCGACGCGTAGCGCAGCAGCCGCAGCGCCGCCAGCCCGACGAGGACGATGAGGAGTCCCCAGAAGATCAGCAGGAACGGCAGGGAGACCGGAAAATACTGCAGTTGGGAGACGTGCATGGCCGGCGCATCATGCCACAATGCGGCCATGACCACCGGCAACGCTCTCTACTCCGCACGAGACCTCGCCCACGTCTGGCATCCCTGCACCCAGATGAAGGACCACGAGGACCTTCCCATGATCCCGATCCGCCGCGGCTCCGGGGTGTGGCTCGAGGACTTCGAGGGCAGGCGTTATCTCGATGCGATCAGCTCGTGGTGGGTGAACCTCTTCGGCCACGCCAACCCGCGCATCAACGCGGCGGTGCGCGAGCAGCTCGAGCGGCTGGAGCAGGTGATCCTGGCCGGCTTCACCCATGAGCCGGTCATTGCGCTGTCGGAGGCGTTGACCGCCATCGCGCCGGCCGGACTCACCCGCTGCTTCTACGCCGACAACGGCTCGTCGGCCGTGGAAGTCGCGGTCAAGATGAGCTTCCATTACTGGCGCAACGTCGGCAGGACCGCCAAGCGCCGATTCATCACTTTGTCCAACAGCTACCACGGCGAGACGCTCGGAGCGCTCGCCGTCGGCAACGTGGAGCTCTACAAGGACATCTACAAGCCGCTCCTGATGGATGTCATCACGGTGCCCTCGCCCGACTGCTACGAGCGCGAGCGGGGCGAGAGCTGGGCCGAGCATTCGCGGCGCAAGTTCGCCCACATGGAGGCCGCGCTGGCCCGCCACGCCGACGAGACCGCCGCCGTGATTCTCGAGCCGCTGGTGCAGTGCGCCGGGTCCATGCGCATGTACGATCCGGTCTACCTGGCGCTCCTTCGCCAGGCGTGCGACCGCTACGGGGTGCATCTCATCGCCGACGAGATCGCGGTCGGGTTCGGGCGGACGGGGACGATGTTCGCCTGCGAGCAGGCGGGCATCACACCCGACATGATGTGCCTGTCGAAGGGGCTGACCGCCGGTTATCTTCCCCTGTCCGCGGTCGTCACGACGGATGCCGTCTACAGGGCCTTCTACGACGAGTACGTCAAGCTGACCGCCTTCCTGCACTCGCACAGCTTCACCGGCAATCCGCTGGCCTGCTCCGCCGCCCTGGCCTGCCTCGATATCTTCCGCACCGACCGTGTCCTCACGCGCAACGGGACACTCGCCGCGCATCTCGGCGCGAGAGCGCGCGAGCTGGAGGCGCATCCTCACGTCGCCGAAGTCCGCCAGCACGGCATGATCGTCGCCGTCGAGCTGGTCCGCGACAAGGCAACACGTGAGCCCTACCCCTGGCAGGAGCGTCGGGGCCTGAGGATCTACCGCCACGCATTGAGCCGCGGTGTGCTCCTGCGTCCCATCGGCACGGTGCTCTACTTCATGCCTCCGTACGTGATCACGCCCGAGGAGATCGACCTGGTGGTCGAGGTTGCGCGCGAGGGCATCGAGCTCGCCACGTGCGATTGACGCGGGTGCACGTTCCCGGACCGCTGGCCGCGGGCAGCCGCTACACGATCGCGGGCGATGCCGCCAACCACATCGTGCGCGTGTTGCGCCTGCGGTCCGGCGATCCTGTCATCCTCTTCGACGGCCGCGGCGGCGAGCACGCCGCGCGGATCGAGGAATTCCGCAAGGGCGAGGTCATCGTGACGGTCGGCGAGCGATCCGCCGCCGACCGTGAGTCGCCGCTTTCCCTGACGCTGGCGCAAGGTATCTCGCGCGGCGAGCGCATGGACTGGGTGGTGCAGAAGGCCACGGAGCTCGGCGTCGCGCGCATCATTCCCGTGATCACGGAGCGTACCGTCGTCAGGCTCGATGCCAGACAATCGGAGCGCAAGCTCACGCACTGGCGAGGCATCGCCGTCGCCGCGTGCGAGCAGAGCGCCCGTACGAAGACACCTGACATCGCGCCGCCGATCGCTCTGCACGAGCTTCTGCGGCGCGACGACCGGGACGGAGCAGTCAGGGTGCTGCTGTCCCCGTCCGGCACGTTGCGCATCGGCGAGCTCGAGGCGCGAAAGGATGGCGGCTTCCTGGTTCTGATCGGCCCCGAAGGCGGCCTGGCCGAGGCCGAGCAGCGCGCGGCGCTCGCTGCCGGCTTTGCCGCGGTGCGGCTCGGGCCCAGGGTCCTGCGCACCGAGACCGCGGCGGTCGCCGCACTGACGCTGCTCCAACATCGGTTCGGGGACCTCTGAGCCTCGAGCCGCGCCTAGGCGCTCACGAAGATCCTCCTCCCGTCCTTCTCCAGCTCCAACATGGGCGACAGGTAGAGCTCGCTCAGGCTCGGCGCCGTCAGCAGCTCCGAAGCCGCACCGGCCGCCCAGCG
>DASZYK010000312.1:0-11905 GCA_035545455.1 Steroidobacteraceae bacterium | reverse complement strand
GTGACGCTGTCCGCGCGGCGGCGCCGCGAGCTCGTCGAGCTCGCGCGCCGCAACGGAGCCGTCGTCGTCGAGGACGATTACGACGGGGAATTCCGCTACGAAGGCGCAGCTCTGCAGTCGTTGCGCGGCTCGGGAGCCGGGGACGTCGTATTCTACGTCGGCACGTTCTCGAAATCCGTTCTGCCGGCGCTGCGGCTCGGATTTCTCATCGCCCCCGAGTGGGCGATGCGCGCTCTGGTGCTGGCGAAGAACTCCATGGATTGGCATTGCCCGACCCCCATGCAGCTCGCGCTCGCCGGCTTCATGACGGACGGCTGGCTGCACCGCCATATCCGCAGGATGCGCCGCGCCTACGGCATGCGTCGGGCGCGGTTGTTGACGGCCCTGCACGCCGACTTCGCCGAGTGGCTGGACGTCGTCCCATCGGTTTACGGCATGCACGTCGCCGCGCTCGCTACGGCCACTGTCGACTTGGAACGAGTGGCCGGGAATCTGCTCGCCAGGCACGTGAAGATCCACACGCTCAGCCGCTACTACCTGGGTCCGCAGACGCGGTCCGGCCTCGTGCTCGGCTTCGGCGCGGCGGATGCCGCCGCAATCGAGAGGGGCCTGCTCGAGCTGCGGAACGAGCTGGCGCGCCAGACCGCGGATGTCCGACGGTCCAGGCCGCGATCGGGACGGCGCGTGGGTTGGAGGAGCGGACCCGCGCACGGGCAATGATTCAACTCCGACCGGAGGGCGGACCGCGCGGAGGAGTCAGGTCCAGCCCAGGGATCTCCAGAGCCTGCGTTCCTCGCGATGGGGGTCCGGCGCCACTCGACACCGGCTGTTCAGCAGCATCACGGCGCGCGTCGCCGTCTCGTAGCGCGGCCAGGCGGGTTGGCCGCGCGCGGAGGGAACGCCGCTGCGCGCGAAGCTGGCGAAGTAGGCGCTCATCGCCTCGGAGACCGCCGCCAATCCGGGCCCGCGGCCCTGCAGATCGGTGATCTCGTAGTTGTAGAAGGCGATGGCGATGTCGCTCGCGTGGCAGGCGCGCAGCGTCCAATCCGTGCCCGTGATCGGGACGTTCGAGCGGAAATCGTCGCGGTAGCGGTATACCGGCGCGGGCTGCCGGGACTTGCGGTCCGCCAGCAGGGCGGTGTCGTTGCCCATGAATGTGGCCGTCTCGATGGCGACGGCGCGCTCCACGGGTGTCGCCGCCGGCATGTCATGCCGGTAGAAGGCGAGAACGCGCTCCGCCGCATCACCGAGCTTTCGGTGCGCGACCGCGGCCACTTCGGCTGCGTTCGCGTGGAAGTATTCGGGCTCGTCGCGATGAAAGAAGACGGCTTCGTCGTGTGTGTTGCCGATGAGGAGCGGCACGGCCGCCGCGAGCGCCGGCGCACCGGGCTCGAAGGGGTCGCGCGGCAGAATGGTTCCATCCACCACCGGGCCCCAGCCGCCTGGATGCCTCGCGCGCAGGGCGGCAACGCCGGGCGGCGGATTCGGCTGGCCGGCGCGATAGCCTCCGGTGGGCACCGACAGCGGACCCTGATGCCGGTCGCCGGCCAGTTGCATGGCGATGAGCTTCTCCGCCGGCACCTCGGCAAGCTTGCCGACCTCGCGCGGCGCGAGTCCGAGACCCGCCATCAGCCGGCGCGCGGTCTCGGTGGCGATGTCCCTGGACAGGCCGCGCAGCATGGCGCCGCTTTGAATCCCCGCCTTGTGGAAGAGCCCGTGCGCGGCAGGCATCGCCATGAGCGCGCTCGTCTTGAAGCCGCCCCCGGATTCCCCGAACACCATCACGTTGCCGGGGTCCCCGCCGAAAGTGGCGATGTTCTCCCTGACCCAGCGCAGCGCCGCGACGATGTCGAGCATGCCCTGGTTGCCGGAGGTGGAGTATTCGCTGCCGCCGAGCTCGCCGAGGTACAGATAGCCGAAGAGACCCAGCCGGTGATTGATCGCCACCACCACGACATCGTAGTTGGCGGCGAGATGCGCTCCGTCCTGGATGTTCTGCCCGCCGGAGCCGGTGGTGAATCCGCCTCCGTGGCAATAGAACATCACCGGCCGCTTGCCGCCATCGTTCACCGCCGGTGTCCAGACGTTGAGGACCAGGCAGTCCTCGCTGCAGGCGGGCTCATGCTCGCCGTAGGTGGTGCCCGGGCCCTGCATGGCCGGCGGCCCGAGACGGGTGGCGTCGCGCACACCCGTCCATGGCACTGCTTCGGGCGCCTGCTTGAAGCGGTTCCTGCCCGACACCGGGCCGGCGTATGGGATGCCCTTGAAGGCCAGGGCGCCGCGGCTGTGGCCGCCGCGGATGCGGCCGCTGCCGGTCTCGACCTCGATGAAGGGACCCACCGTCTGGGTGGGCCACGCAGGCTCCTGGGCGCGCGCCGGCAGCCACAGACGAGGCGCGACGAGCGCCGCCGCGCCGGCTTTCAGAACGCTGCGCCGGTCGAAAGTCTCTGCCATGCTCGGTCCGCTCCTGTGGTACCGCTACCAATGTAGCACAGCCGCCACCGCGGGGACGAGCACTCGCGCCTCGCTAGCGCTCCGGCGGCACGGGGGCCGCCATCGCCAGCTCCTCGAGCTCGCTGTCGCTCGGCTGTTGTTGCTCGAGCAACCACTGGGCACGCGGCAGATGAGCTCGCGGCACGAGCACTTCCGTGCCCTGCTCGAGGCCGGGAACCGGAGCCAGATTGTGCGCGACCGCCGGAATCGATTCCGACCGCAGGAATCCGACGAGTACATCCGCAGCGATGTAGTCGGTGCAAACCTTGAGAACGACCAGCCTGCCGTCACGCATGAGCAGGCGAATCTTACACCGCTTTGACGCTATCGATCAGGCGCGGCCGAACAGCGTCCGCAGCTCTTCCTTCGCCCGCTCCAGCACCCGGCGCCGCTCGGGGCTGAGGCTCCTGCCCGCCCGGTTGATGTGGAAGCTGAGCATCGACATGGCGGAACGGAACGGCTCGGACTTGCGGCGCTGGCTCGACTCCGCGGAGCGCTTGAGCGAGCGGGCGATCGCCCGCGGGCTGCTCTGGGTGAAGACTCCGGGCTCGAGATCGAGGGCGTTGCTCGTCTGCATCACGCGCTGGGACCATCGCGAGCGGGTCGCTGCAGGCGCGCGCCGGGACTTGCCGGCATGGCTCCTGCCGGAACGGGCTCGCCGCCTCGGGCTCGCGGTCGTCATACCGGATGAATCCGCCGCGCCGACGAGAGTTCCCGCCGGGCTTGCGTGCACCGGTGTCGCATCGGGCGGCGGCGGACGGCGTAAGATCGGCGGCCAGGCAGGTCCCGATCATGAGGTGGCGCGGGGAGTGTTGCCGGTGAGGAGAACATTCTGGTTGCATCGGTGCGCCGCGGCCGCCGCTTTCGCACTGCTCCTGCTCCCGGGTGCGCCTGCATCGCCTTCAGCGGCGGCGGTCCCCGGGGCCCCCGCCCCGAGCTCGAGCGCGCCCGGAAACAGCCTCACGGCCATCCTCCTCTCGGCCCAGGACGTCGTGCAGGACCCCAACTTCGCGGGCTCGATCGTCCTGGTGATGAACAATCTCGGCCCCGCTCCGGTCGGCATCATCATCAACAGACCCATGCCGATTTCCGTGTCGCGGTATTTTCCGCGGCTCAAGCGCCTCGCGCGAGTGCACGCCAGGATGTATTTCGGCGGTCCCGTCGAGTTCGGCACCGTGTGGTTCCTGTTTCGCGCCAAAACGGCGCCCAAGAGCGCGGTCCGGGTGTGCGACGGCGTGTACGTGAGCTCGGACCACAAGCTGCTGCTCGAGCTGCTCGGCCGCGAGAAGCCGATGCAGGGACTGCGGCTCTTCGTCGGCCACGCCGGCTGGGCACCCGGTCAGCTGCAGGCCGAGATCGAGGGCGGCGCGTGGACTCCCCGGCGCGCGGATGCGGAATCGATCTTCAACGCCCGCCCGCGCCGCCCCTGGCCGCCGCCGCGCGGCCAGAGGCCGGGGACCTGATCATTCGGCAGCCGCTCGATCGGAGCTGCCGCGGATGAACCGCGCGATGTTGTCGTGCAGCTGTGCCAGCGCTTCGGGCACGACGTAGATCATGTGGCCGGTGTCGTAGTATCGGTACTCGATGTTCTTCTGCAGCTTCGCCGCCATGGGGAGCTGCCGCATCTGATACTCCGCCGCGAAATACGGTGTCGCCAGGTCGAAGTACCCGGCGTTCACCATCACCTTGAGGTCCGGATTGACCGTCATGGCCGCCGCGAGGTCCGGCAGCACATTGGTCGCGATGTAGGCCGGCGTGCCCTGGCCGGGCGGCGCGTGCAGCAGATTCCACTGGCCGTTGATGCTCAGCGACAGGAACTCGTAGTGATGCTCGCCGCCGAAGCGCAGGGTGCCGCGCAGATAGCCGTTGAGCGCCGAGGTATAAGCCGACCCGATGGCGGCGATCTCCGGGTCGTATTCGACATACTCCGCCAGCGGATCCAGCGTCGGCCCCGAGAACCGTGCGTCCAGCCGTCCCGTGCTCTCGTCACGGGGCAGCAGCAGTTGCTGCTCGAACTGCGGTCCCGTGACGCGCAGGTCCGCCTTCATGATGTAGTCCGCCGGCAGCCCCGTGTATTTCGCCATCTGCGCCGCGATGCTCTCCTTCTGCTGCGCCGGCAGCGTACCGCCCTCGTCGAGCGCCTGCAGGTACGGGCCCATCGCCCAGGTCTGCACTTCGCGCAGCCACGGTTGCAGCGCCGGCGGCGGCTGCGGCAGTACCTTGTGGTACCAGGCCACCGCGGCGTACGTGGGCAGTGCCAGGGCGTACGGCAGGTTGATGCCGGGATTCAGGTTCGCCTGGTCGACACTGGTGTCGAAGTTGAGGATGGTCGACAGCAGCACGATGCCGTTGAGGTCGATGTTGTCCTCCTGCTCCAGGACGTTGGCCACGGCCGCGGACCGCGTGGTGCCGTAACTCTCGCCGATCAGGTACTTGGGCGAATTCCAGCGCCCATACTTCGACAGGAACCGGCTGATGAACTGCGCGAACGCTTTCGCGTCCGGATCTACTCCGTAGAACGCCTTCGGCGTGCCCACGCCCCCCTGGTCCTTGCCGAGGATGCGGCTGAAACCCGTGCCCATCGCATCCACGAACACCAGATCGGCGGCGTCGAGCAGGCTGTACTCGTTCTTCACGAGCCGATACGGTGCCGGCGGCGTGTGGCTGCGGCTGTCGGTGACCACTCTCATCGGGCCGAACGCGCCGATGTGCAGCGGCGCCGATGAGCCGCCCGGGCCGCCGTTGTATAGAAATGCGATCGGCCTGCGCGACGCGTCGCCCCCGCTCCTGAAATACGCGACATAGAACATCTCGCCGGTCGGCTTTCCCTTCTTGTCATGCAGAATCAGCGTCGCCGCATCGGCGCTGTAGCGGATGCGCTGGCCGCCGATCGTCGCTTCTCCCTGCGTCGTGACGCTGTGCGGCGCCGCCCAGTAGCTCTCTGGGTTGGATGGCGCAGATGCCTTCGCGTCCGGGGCCGGAGCGGCCGCCGCGAGCCCGGCCATGGGAATCAGTGTCAGCCCGATCAACGGCACGAACGACTGCAAACGGAAGACGGTCATGCGGACTCCCCGAAACGGCAGAAGCGGACAGCGTCAGCCGGATCGTAGCATCGAACCGTCAGCGCAGCCGCGGCCTCGTCGAGAAGGACGCTCGGCTCGTCCGATGAGGGTCGTGCGCCGCCGCTTCCGGCACGTCCTACGGTCCGGCACGTAACCCGCTACTGCCTCCTGCGAAGCGACACCAGATGGGCAGCGCAACCGACATAGCCGAATCGGCAAAGGAGCGGATCGTCAGCGCGGCGGGCGGGCCCGCGCGGCTGCAGATCATTGCCGTGCTCGCCGCCATCCTGGCGCTCGAAGCTTCCGATCTCGGCACGGTCTCGGCGGTATCCGGCCAGCTCAAGGGCGCCTTCCACCTGGGCAACACGCAGGTGGGGCTGCTTCTGGCCGTGGTGTCCTTCGTCAGCGCCGCGGCCACGCTGCCCATGGGGGCGCTGGTCGACCGCTTCAGCCGACGCACGCTGTTGATGGCCACGGTGGCCACGTGGGTGATCGCCGAAGGAGTGAGCGGCGCGGCTACTTCCTTCTCGTTTCTCCTGGTGACCCGCGCCCTCGTCGGCGCCGTGACCGCGGTCGCGTGGCCCTGCGTTGCCTCGCTGACCGGCGACTTCTTTCCGGCGCGAGACCGCGCCGCCATCTACGGCCTCATCATCGCCGGCGAGCTCGTGGGCATGGGCATCGGCTTCTTCATTTCCGGGGAGGCGTCGACGCTCCTCGACTGGCACTGGTCGTTCTATGTGATGGCGCTGCCCGCGATCGCTCTCGTCTGGGTGATCTGGCGCTATCTCCCGGAGCCCGCGCGCGGCACGCAGAGTTGGATCACGGAGGGAGAGGAGGATCCCAACGCCGCCTCCCGCCCGGCTTCGCAGCAGTCCGGGCGCAGCCGGCAGGAAAGGGAGAGGTCCGGCGCCGACTCGGACTCCGCATCACCGCACGACTCCGTGCGGCGCGCCCACGTGCGGCCCAGAGAGGAGCTGATCCTGCGCGAGGATCCGACCCATTGGTCCCTCTGGCGGGTGATGAGATATCTGCTGCGGCTGCCCACCTACAGCCTGCTGATCGTCGCCTCGGCCCTGGCCTACTATTTCCTCTCGGGCGCGCGCGCCTTCGCGATGCTCTACATCACGCAGCACTACCACATCTCACGTGGTGTGGTGAGCTCGTTGGTGTTCGTAGTTGGCATCGGCACTCTCGCGGGCACCGTCACCGGCGGGCGCCTCTCGGAACGCCTCCTGCGGAAGGGGAAGGCGGATGCCCGCATCATAGTCGCGGCGGTGGCGCTCGCGCTGTCGGTGCCGTTCCTCGGCTTCGCCATCTGGACGAGCAGCGCGCTGCTCGGCATCGGGCTGATGACGATCGGAGCCGGCGTCCTGTCGGCCGCCGTCGCGCCCATCGATGCCGCGCGGCTCGATATCGTGCACCCCAGGATGTGGGGACGCGGCGAAGCCGGGCGCATGGCGCTGCGCTCCACCTTCGAAGGCGGGGCGCCGCTGCTCTTCGGCGCGATGTCGGAGTGGCTCGGGGGCGGTCAGCACGGCCTCATGTGGACGTTCCTGATCATGCTCATCCCCATGCTGCTCGCCAGCTTCCTCGGCGTCAGCGCCCGCAGGACTTACTTGCGCGACGTCGCTACCGCCGCAGCGTCGAGCCGTGCGTACAAGTCGTAGGTGTCGCTGGCGGTGATCTCGACGTCGGCCCAGTCTCCGGGCCGAAGCCCGTCCGCGGCCGCGATCCGCACCGCGCCATCGATTTCCGGCGCATCCGACTCGCTGCGCGCGAGCGCGCATCCGTTCTCCACTGAGTCCACCAGCACGCGCATCCGGGTGCCGACGCGCCGCGCCAGGCGGCTTGCGCTGATGGCAGCCGCGCGCTCCATGAAGCGGGCGTACCGCTCTTCCTGGATCCCGGCCGGGACGTGGCCATCGATCGCGTTCGCGGCGGCGCCTTCGACGGGCGAATATTTGAAGCAGCCGACCCGGTCGAGCTGCGCCTCGTCGAGCCACTCGAGCAGCTCCCCGAACTCGCTCTCCGTCTCGCCGGGAAACCCGACGATGAACGTGCTGCGCAGCGTGAGCTCCGGGCAGTCACGCCGCCATGCCGCGATGCGGCGCAGCACATCCTCGGAGTGCGCGGGGCGGCGCATCCGCTTCAGCACCGACGGGCTGCCGTGTTGGAATGGGATGTCGAGGTACGGCAGCACGCGCCGCTGCGCCATCAGCGGAATGATCTCGTCCACGTGCGGATACGGATAGACGTAATGCAGCCGGATCCAGACGCCGAGTGTCCCGAGGCCGCGCGCGAGGTCGACGAAGCGCGTTCGATATTCCTCGTCGCGCCAGACCGCGGGGGCGTAGCGGATGTCCGCGCCGTAGGCGCTGGTGTCCTGCGAGATGACCAGGAGCTCTTTCACGCCCGCGGCGGCCAGCCGCTCCGCCTCCCGCAGCACCTCGTCGATGCGGCGGCTCGCCAGCTTTCCGCGCAGCGCGGGAATGATGCAGAAGCTGCATCTGTTGTTGCAGCCCTCGGAAACCTTCAGGTATGCGTAGTGGCGCGGCGTCAGCCGGATGCCCTGCGGCGGCACGAGGTCGAGGAACGGATCGTGTCGCGGCGGCAGGTGCTCGTGGACGGCGGACATCACCTCGCCGTAGGTCTGCGGCCCCGTGACCTTGAGCACGCTCGGATGGCGCTCGAGTATGCGCTCGGGCCGGGCACCGAGACAGCCGGTCACGATGACCTTGCCGTTGCGCTCCAGAGCCTCGCCGATGGTCTGCAGCGACTCGTCGATCGCCGCGTCGATGAAGCCGCAGGTGTTGACGACCACGAGGTCCGCGCGCTCGTAGCTCGGCGCGACCTCATAGCCTTCCGCCCGCAGCGTGGTGAGAATGCGCTCCGAGTCGACCAGCGCCTTCGGACAGCCCAGGCTGACGAAGCCGATCTTGGGAGCGCGCTCGCGCGGCTTGGCGCGGCGCCGGGTGGCGGGAGGGGAGGGCATGGGGGGCTCCGGAGGGCGCGAAGCCTACCTGCCCACCGGAGCCGCCGCAATAGGCGGGGAGCTCAGCGGCCGTACGGTGCGACGAGCTCGGCCTCCGCGATGGCGCTGGCCCGCGCCGTGGCCGCGACCTGCGCCGGGCTTGCGCTCGCGTCGAGCCCGAGCCTGGAGACGCGCAGCGCGTAGAGCATCAGCCGGTAATGGTGGGGTTTCCCGGGCGGCGGGCAGGGCCCGCCATAGCCGAGGGAGCCGAAATCGTTGCGCACCTGGATCGCGCCGGCGGGCAGCAGATGCCTCGCCGGATCGCCCGCGCCCGCCTGCAGCGATGTCACGCCCGGCGGGATGTCGAACAGGGCCCAGTGCCACCAACCCTCCCCGGGGGCGTCGGGATCGAACATCAATACCGTGAAGCTGCGGGTGCCCGCGGGAGCGCCGCTCCAGGAAAGAGCGGGGGAAACATTGCCGCCGTGACAACCGGACCTGTCGTAGACATGGCTGAGCGCGATCCCGGCACCGGCCGCGACATCGGGGCTGCGCAGCGTCAGCCGGGAGGTAACGGCGGCCTGGTGGAGCGCGGGCGCCGTTCTTCCCGAGCGCTCAGCCGACGCCACGGCGGACGCGGCGGCCGCCGCGAGCACGAGCATCAACCCGGCCCGCCATCCGATGATCGAGTCTCTTCGGAGCATGCTGGAGGCCTCTCGCCGCCGTCTGATCGCGCGCAGTGTGCAGCGCCGGACGCGATCCGGCAAACTGCGCTCATGGCAATCCGGAAAACCGCCCTGGTCACCGGCTCCACGGACGGTCTCGGCCGCGCCGTGGCCCGCTCGCTCGCCGCCTCGGGATTCCTGGTGTTGGTCCATGGCCGCGATGAGGCGCGGGGCGCGGAGGTCGTGCGCGAGATCTGCGCTCGAGGCGGGGCGGCCCGCTTCCACCGCGCCGATTTCGCCTCCCTGGCGCAGGTGCGCGCCCTGGCCGACGTCGTGCTGCGGGAGCACGAGCGCCTCGATCTGCTGATCAACAATGCCGGCATCGGGACCGGTGACGGCAACGGCCGGCCGGCGCCGCGCAGCGCGAGCGCGGACGGGCACGAGCTGCGGTTCGCCGTGAACTACCTGGCCGGCTATCTGTTGACGCGACTGCTGCTGCCCAGGCTGGTGCAGAGTGCGCCGGCACGCATCGTCAATATCGCCTCGGCGGGGCAGTACCCGCTCGACTTCGGGAATCTGATGCTGACACGCGCCTACAGCGGGATGCGCGCCTACGCGCAAAGCAAGCTCGCGCAGATCATGTTCACGATCGATCTCGCGGCGCAGCTGCGCGACCGCGGCGTGACGGCGAACTGCCTGCACCCCGCAACCTACATGGACACGACCATGGTGCGCGCCGCCGGAGTGCAGCCGGCGAGCACGGTGGCGGAGGGCGCCGCAGCCGTGATGCGCCTGGCCGTTTCCCCGGAGCTCGAAGGCCTCACGGGCGAATACTTCGATGGCCTGCGCCCCGCGAGGGCGAATGCCCAGGCCTATGATGCGCAGGCACGCAGGCGGCTGGCGGAAGTCAGCGCGCGGCTGACCGGCCTCGAATGACGCCCGGACCCGGCACGCCGGAACCGAATACTCTCACGCAGGGGGAAAGCATGGGGCTCGAGGAGCGCGCGGAGCGTTTCGACCGCGACTACTACCGGCGCTACTACTACGATCCGCGGACGGCCGTCACCACGCGCCGTGAAATGCAGGCCCGCGCGCGACTGATCGCGGCCTTCACGGAGCACATAGGCCTGCCGGTGCGCAGACTGCTCGATGCCGGCTGCGGTACGGGCATGCTCTACACTCCGCTCAAGCGCCTCCTGCCCAAAGCCGAGTATGTCGGCCTGGAGACGAGCGGTTATCTCTGCAGCCGCTACGGCTGGGAGCAGGGGCGCATCGAGGAATACCGCTCCGCGGCGGCCTTCGATCTCGTGATCTGCTACGACGTCCTTCAGTATCTCGACGCCGGCGCCGCGGCGCGCGCCCTGAGCAACTTCGGACGGCTCTGCCGCGGAGTGCTCTATTTCAGTGCGCTGACCCGGCGCGATTGGCAGTGGAACTGCGACCCCGTGCGGACCGATTCCAACGTGCACCTGCGCTCGGGAGACTGGTACCGGCTGCGCCTGCAGCGCAATTTCCGCGAAGTCGGCACCGGCTTCTGGCTCCGCCGCGGCGCGCCGCTCACCGTCTGGGAGCTCGAGTCCCAATTCTGACAGGATCCCCCCGCGTGCCCGACTCCGCTCCACCGCCCCTGGCCGCCTACCGCGGCGCCGTCAGGATCCGCCGCGCCGCCAGCAGCCTGACCCTCTCCGGCTCTGCCGCCGATTCCCCCCACGAAATCCTGCTCCTGACCTTCATCGACCCGGAATGCGCGGACCTCCCCGATTCTCTCACCGCCGCCACCGTGCGCGCCCTCGAACAACATCGCTATCGCATCAGCTCCGCATCAGGCGATTGGACGCTCGAAGCAACATCCCTCCACATCCACCGCGACATCGGCATCGATTTCTACAGCGCGATCCCGCCGCGCCCCGCGCCGCTGAAGAAGCGTCTCTTCTGGCGTGTCGTGCTGACTCTGGCCGCCACCCACACCGGCAAGCGTCTTCTTCTGTCTCTGCGGCAGAAATGAGCCAGTCGGCTCAGCGTGCGGGAGTCGAGCCGAGATGAGGCTCTGCCGGGGGCGTATCCTCGGACACTGGCATTTGCGATGGCGGATCTCAGAGGGCTCCTGAAGCCAGGGATGGCGGAACTGAGCCTCCAGGGACCAGGTGAGCCGGCGTGAGCCGGCGCAACCCGGATTCACGGCGTCCCCCGGCAGAGCCTCATCTCGGCTCGGCTCCGCGCGGCAAAACACCGCCTCAGCTCGTCTCGATGACTTCACGCCCCGGCGCCGCGACTCTCTCCCTCCCCAGCAGCGCGTTGTAAGTCGCCATCTGCCCCTGAAACGCCCGATTCCAGGTGAACCTCCGCAACACCCGCTCCCGAGCCCTGGCCCCCACCGCCTCGATGTCCCGCTGGTACAGCCCCGCGATCGCCTCCGCCATCCCCTTCCCGCTCCCCGGCTCCGCCAGCATTCCCACCGCCTCGTCCACGAACTCCGGTATCGCCCCCGCCCGCGCCGCGACCACCGGCCGCCCGCACGCCATCGCCTCCAGGATGACCAGCCCGAAAGTCTCCTTGGTCCCCGCATGCACCAGCGCATCCGCCGACGCCAGCCACTCGGCCAGCTCGATACTGTCCCGCCGGTACGGCAGCATCGTCACGTTGGCCGCGCGCTGCGCCTCGCGGGCGCCGCCGATGAGCAGCAGGTGATACGGCGAGCCGAGCCGGGCGAATGC
>DASZYK010000311.1:0-7856 GCA_035545455.1 Steroidobacteraceae bacterium | reverse complement strand
TTCACCTCGCGGGCCTCTGAGATCCGCAATCGCGAAAGAAATGCCCCGGGAAACGGAGCGGCCCTGGCCCGCTTGGTGACTTGCTTTCGCACGAAAGCAAGAGGAAATGCCTCGGGAAACGGAACGGCCATGGGCCGCTGGGGCTTTCGCACGGAAGCGAGACTCGAGGCGGCGGCGGGCGGTTGCTTCGCACGGCGCCGGAATTGGTGTGCTTGACGCCGAGGCGCCGCGCTAGTAATTCAGGCGCATGCCGATAGCCATTCGATTTCACGAGTACGGCGGGCCGGAGGTTCTGCGGGTCGAGGAGCTCGAGCCCGGGCGGCCGGGAGCGGGCGAGGCGCAGGTGCGCCATACGGCCATCGGCCTCAACTACATCGATGTCTACGACCGGACGGGCCTTTATCCGGGAGAGCTGCCGAGCGGTCTGGGCCGCGAGGCGGCCGGTGTGATCTCGGCGCTCGGCCGCGGCGTCCGCGGTTTCAAGGTCGGTGACCGCGTCGCCTACGTGCACTCGAAGGCTGGAGCCTACTGCGAGGTCCGCAACGTGCCCGCGGACCGGCTGGTCAAAGTGCCGCGCGGCATCTCCGACGAGGAGGCCGCCGCGCTCATGCTGAAAGGCCTGACCGCCCATTACCTGCTGCGCCGCACCTATCGCGTGGCCCGCGGCGAGACCATCCTCGTGCACGCGGCGGCGGGCGGCGTGGGTCTGCTTCTCTGCCAGTGGGCCAAGGCGCTCGGCGCCAGGGTGATCGGCGTGGTCGGAAGCGACCCGAAGGCGGAGCTGGCGCGCCGCAACGGCTGCAGGCACGTGCTGATTCTCGGCCGCGATGCGCTCGTGGCCGAAGTCAGGAAGCTGACGAAGGGAGAAGGCGTGGCGGTCGTCTACGACTCCGTGGGGAAGGAGACCTTCATCGACTCGCTCGACTGCCTGCGCCCACTCGGCATGATGGTGACGTACGGCAACGCGTCGGGTCCACCTCCAGCGGTGAGCCCGCTGGAGCTCAGCAAGCGAGGGTCGCTCTTCCTCACGCGCCCCATCCTCTTCAACTACATCGCCACGCGCAAGGCGCTCGATGCCGCTGCCCGTGAGCTCTTCACGGCGGTCAGGAATCGGGCCGTGCGCGTCAGGATCGGGCAGCGATACGCCCTGACGGACGCGGCGCAGGCTCATCGGGACCTCGAGAGCCGGCTGACGACCGGCTCGACCGTACTGGTGCCCTGAGCGCTGCGCCTATCTCACCGCCGGCAGCCGCACGATGAAGCGGGAGCCCCGGCCCTCACCCTCGCTGCGGGCTTCGACCGTTCCGGAATGCGGCTCCACCAGATGGCGGACCGTCGCGAGCCCGAGCCCCAGGCCGCCGTGGCGGCGGCTGAGCGATCCATCCTCCTGCCGGAACCGCTCGAAGACGTGCGGCAGGAATTCCGGCTTGATGCCCTGGCCGGTGTCCGCGACGCTGATCTCCACCTGATCGCCGCGCATTGCCAGCTCGACGTCGATCCGGCCTCCCGCCGGCGTGAACTTGATGGCGTTGGAGAGCAGATTGCAGAGGACCTGCTGCAGCCGGGCAAAATCACCGCGAACGACACCCGCCGCGCCGAGCACCGGCACGATGCTGATTTCCTTGGCCTGGGCGGCCGGCTGCATGGTGGCGACCGCCCCCTCGACCACGCGCTGCGGCGCGACGTCGCCCAGCTCGAGGGCGATCTTGCCGCTCACGATGCGCGAGACGTCCAGCAGATCTTCGATGAGGCGCTTCTGCGCGCGGGCATTGCGCTCGATGGTCTCCAGCGCGCGGGCCTGGGTCGCCTCGTCGAGCCGGCGGGTGCGCAGCAGAGTGACCCAGCCGAAGATCGCGTTGAGCGGGGTCCGCAGCTCGTGCGACATGGTCGCCAGGAACTCATCCTTCAGCCGGCTCAGCTCCTCGGCCTGTCCGCGCAGCAGCCGCTCGCGCGCCAGCAGCTCCTCCCGCTCGTTCTCGGCGCGCAGGCGCTCTTCGATCTCGGCCAGCAGCCTCGCGTTGATCCTCAGCAGCTCGCCGGTGCGTTCCGCGACGCGCGACTCCAGATCCTGATTCGCGCGCGCAAGCGCGGTCCGCGTCAGGAACAGATCGAGGAACACCCCCACCTTGGCCCGCATCACGGGGGCGACGACGGGCACCTGGATGTAATCGACGACACCGAGCTCATAGCCGCGCGCGCTCTGTACGTCGTCGGCGTAAGCCGTCACCAGGATGATGGGCGTGTGCTGCGCGTTGCGGTGTTGGCGCAGAAGCGCGGCGGTCTCGAGCCCGTCCATGCCCGGCATGTTGACATCGAGCAGGATGACCGCGTATTCCCCCTCGAGCACCCGCTTCAACGCCTCCTCGCCGGAGCCGACCATGACCACGTCGGCGTCGAGCCCCTCGAGGATCGCGCCGTAGACCAGGCGCTTCTCGGGCAGGTCATCGACGATCAGGATCCTCGCGCGCGGTCCGGAGCCAGAGCTTGGCTGCGTTTCCGGGTCCGTATCGCTGACGTCCGACACGCCTGTCCCGATGCGCCCCGGTCAGCGCACGACGCGCAATTGGCGCGCATTGCGTCCGATGCCGAGGGCGCCGCTGCGCACGACCTCGAGGAGCTCCGCTCCCCGGGCGAGATCGGCCGTGAAACTGTCGATCTCGGCTTCGCTCGCGGTGAGCTCCACGATGAAGCCATCTGGCGCCGGATCGAGCACGCGGCCGCCCGTACGCACGACATAGCCGCGCAACGCATCGGTGTCGGCGGGCCGGACGCGGAGCTTCAGCAGGACGAGCTCGCGCTCGAGATGCTCGCCGGTCGTCATGTCCTCGACGTTCACCACATCCACGAGCTTGTTCAGCTGATTGACGATCTGTTGGATGACCGCATCCGAGCCGGTGGTGACCAGCGTGAGGCGCGAGACGGTCGGGTCGTCTGTCGGCGCGACGGAGAGCGACTCGATATTGTAGCCGCGGGTGGAGAAGAGCCCGGCGACCCGGCTGAGGGCGCCTGCCTCGTTCTGCAGCAGGATGGCGATGATATGACGCATGCTGGCTCGGATGGGGCGGGACACGCCGCAGAATAATGGATTGCCCTGAGAGCCGCATCCGCGAAGCCCGAAAGAGCCTCTCGAGAGCGGTATCCACGAGACGGAAGACGGACCGGGAAGCGCTTTCGTGCGGCGGATGTACCTGCTAGTCTCCCAAGACCGCCAGCCGCAAATCCCGAGCGATATCCGAGAGCTCCGCATGAGCGACACCGTCATCCAGCCCCGCCCGGTCGGGCACCCGCTCGCCGGCCAGACCATGTCCGGCGCGCGGATGATCATGCAGGTGCTGGCCGACGAAGGCGTCGAGGCCGTCTTTGGCTATAGCGGCGGGGCCATTCTGCCGACTTATGACGCCATCTTCCTGTACAACGAGGAGCAGAGGCAGCGCGGCGGCGCACAGATCCCGCTGATCGTACCGGCGAACGAGCAGGGCGCGGGTTTCATGGCGGCCGGGTTCGCGCGCGCCACGGGCCGCGTCGGCGTGTGCCTGGTGACCTCGGGGCCGGGCGCCACCAATACCGTCACGCCCATCCGGGACTGCATGGCGGACTCGGTGCCGATCGTCGTGATCTGCGGCCAGGTCGCCCGCGCGTCGATCGGCACGGACGCGTTCCAGGAGGCGCCGGTCGCCGCTCTGATGGGCTCCGTCGCCAAACACGTTTTCCTCGTCACCGATCCGGCGCGGTTGGAGGCGACGGTGCGCTCGGCTTTCGAGCTGGCGCGCACCGGCCGGCCCGGCCCCGTGGTCATCGACATTCCGAAGGACGTGCAGAACTGGGAGGGTGTGTTCCAGGGCTCGGGCACATTGCCGCTGCCGGGCTACCGCCGGCGGATGAAGGAATTGGCCGATCACGTCATCGAGGCGCGCGATGCCGAGCGGCTCTTCGACATGCTCGGCGAGTCGCGGCGCCCGCTGATCTATGCCGGGGGCGGCGTGATCAACGCCGACGCCGGCGGCGCGCTCACGGAGTTCGCGACCGCCTTCGATGTGCCGGTCGTGACGACGCTGATGGGCATCGGCGCGATCGACACCACGCACCGGCTGTCCATGCGGATGCTCGGCATGCACGGTGCCGCGTTCGCCAACTATGCGGTCGATGACTGCGACTTCCTCATCGCCGCCGGCGCAAGGTTCGATGACCGGGTGGCCGGCGTGCCGGCGAAGTTCGCGCGCGGCGCCAGGCGCATCGCGCACCTCGACATCGACCGTGCGGAGATCAACAAGGTCAAGCGCGTGCAGTGGAGCCACGTGGGCATGCTCGCCGAGGCGCTGAGCGCGCTGACGGAGCACGGCCGGCGCACCGGCTTCAAGCGCGACTATGGCGAGTGGCACGCCGCGCTCGCGGAGCTCAAGCGCGTCCATGCCATGGGCTACGACCGTGAGAGTCCGCTCATACAGCCCTACTACGTCATCGAGGAAATCAACAGACTCACCCGCGGCGAGGCGATCATCACCACGGGCGTCGGTCAGCATCAGATGTGGGCGGCGCAGTACTGCGATTTCCGCCGCCCCCGGCTCTGGCTGACCTCGGGCAGCATGGGCACCATGGGCTTCGGCCTGCCGGCCGCGATCGGCGCGCAGCTCGCGCACCCGCGGCGCCTCGTGGTGGACATCGACGGCGACTCGAGCATCCGCATGAACATCGGCGAGCTCGAGACCGTGACCACCTACGACCTGCCCGTCAAGATCGTCGTGCTGAACAACTTCGGCGACGGCATGGTCAAGCAGTGGCAGAAGCTCTTCTTCAAGGGACGCCTGTCGGCGAGCGACAGGTCGCTGCACAAGAAGGACTTCATCCGCACCGCCCAGGCCGACGGGTTCCGCTACGCGGTGCGGCTCGATCGCAAGGAGGATGTGCCGCGTGTGGTCGAGGAGTTCATCCGCTTCGAGGGTCCCGCATTCCTCGAGGTCATGATCGACCCCGACGCGGGAGTCTATCCGATGGTCGGCCCGGGTCAGAGCTACGAGGAGATGATCACCGGCGACTTCATCGCCTCGCGGCACAAGGTCGACATCAAGCCGCCGGGCCCCTCGGAAATGTTTTGAGGGAAGGCGCCGTGAAGTACCTGCATACCATGGTCCGGGTGACCGATCTCGATGCCTCGCTGCGCTTCTATCGCGATGCGCTCGGGCTCGTGGAGCTCAAGCGCAACGACTACCCTCAGGGGCGCTACACGCTGGTTTTTCTGGCAGCGCCCGGCGACGAGTCGGCGCAGGTGGAGCTGACGTTCAACTGGGACCCTGAGCCGTACACCGGCGGCCGGAATTTCGGCCATCTCGCGTACGCGGTGGACGACATCTACGCCACCTGCCAGCGCCTGCGCGACCACGGCGTGACCATCAACCGGCCGCCGCGGGACGGGCGCATGGCGTTCGTGCGCTCGCCCGATCAGATCTCGATCGAGCTGCTGCAGCGCGGGGCGGCCCTGGCGCCCGCGGAGCCCTGGGCGTCGATGCCGAATACCGGAACCTGGTAGGACAGGAAGGGCACGCACGTCCAGGCGCGGCGGTCGCAGGCAATCGGCGCCCGGAGGTCCTATGAGCGCGATGTCGTCCGACGCCCCGGAGGGGCTCCTCGAGCGCTATCTGCACCAGCAGATACCGCTTTCCGCCGCGATGGGCGTGCGCGTGAGGATGGCCGACCCGGAACGGGTGGAGCTCACGGCCCCTCTCGGCCCGAACGTCAATCACAATGAGACCGTGTTCGGCGGCAGCGCCGCCGCGCTGGCGACCCTCTCCGCCTGGGCACTGCTGCACCTGCGGATCGCCGGCGCGGGCCTGCACGCGAAACTGGTGATTCAGCGCAGCAGCATGGAGTACGAGCGGCCCATTCCCGGGGACTTCGTCGCGGTGTGCCGCTTCTCGGACGAGCCCGCCTGGGAGCGGTTCCGGGCCACTCTGGTCCGCCGGCGCCGCGCCCGCCTGACCCTGGCCGCCCATCTGGTCCATGACGCCCAGCGGATGGCCTCGTTCGAAGGAGACTTCGTAGCGCTGCATCGTCCGTGAGCTGTAATGTCTCACAGACATGGAACTGCAGCGCGCATGAGTGCAGAATGCAGGAAGTTGGATCCGACGCCGCTCGTCAAGAAGAGGCAACCTCACATGAGCAATGCTGACATCCGGGGGCGATTCGTCTGGCACGAGCTGATGACGACCGACCCGCAGGCCGCGGGCGCCTTCTACGCCAAAGTCCTCTCGTGGAAAACCGAGCCCTCGGGGATGCCCGACTACACCCTTTGGGTGGCGGGCAAGACGCAGACCGGCGGGCTGATGGCCCAGCCGGAATCCGCCCGCCAGTCCGGCGCACCGCCGAGCTGGCTCGTCTACATCGGCACGCCCGACGTCGATTCCACGGCGGCGGCCGCAGAGCGCCTGGGGGGCAAGGTGCTGAAGTCACCTGGCGACATTCCGGGCGTGGGCCGCTTTGCGGTGCTCTCGGACCCGCAGGGGGCGGCCTTCGCCGTGTTCACCCCGAGCGCATCGCCCGCCGGCGGCGCTCCCGCGAGTGATTTCTCCTGGCACGAGCTCGCCACGAGCGATCAGCAGGGCGCGCTGGCGTTCTATTCGGAGCTCTTCGGCTGGAGCAGCGGACCCGCGCATGACATGGGGCCGGCGGGCATCTACCAGCTCGTCGAGCACGGCGGCGCGCAGGTGGGCGGCATATACAAGCTGATGGATGCCTCCAGGCCGGCGCACTGGCTGACCTACATCCGGGTCGGCAGTGTCGATCGCGCCGCCGCTGCCGCCAAGGCAGCCGGCGGCCGGGTGACGCAGGGTCCGATGGAGGTTCCGGGCGGCAGCCGCATCGCGCAGATCCTTGATCCCCAGGGCGGCGCGTTCGCCGTGCACGAGCCGGCCGCACAACCCGCTGCCGCACGCGCGCCGGCGGAGAAGCCGACGGCCGCGAAGCCGACGGCCGCGAAGCCGGCGGCAGCCAAGAGGAGAAGCGCGCGCCGGAAGGCACCCGCAAAGCGAGCGCGCAAGGCGCCCGCTCGGCCGGCCAAGCGGACCGCCGCCAAGGCGAAGAAGCGCCCCGCGGCAAAGCGCGGCGCCAGGAAGACGGCGAAGCGCGTCCCGGCCCGCAGGCGCGCCGCGAAGAAAGCCGTCAGGAAGTCGGTGAAGCGGCCGGCGAAGAAATCAGGAAGACGCCGCTAGATGCGATTCCGGGCCCGCCGCATCGGCGGCGGGCCCGTTTGCCGTAGCGCCTCTGCCGGCCCGGCTGAGGGAGAATCAGAGCCGTATCAGCGGCCGGCCGAAATTCTCGCCGCGCATGGCCTTCACCAGATGCGCCGGCGCATTCTCCAGCCCTTCGGCGATGTCGTCCCGGCATACCAGCCGATCCGCGCCATACCAGGCGATCGCGTCCTTGAGGAATTCACCGCGGCGGTGCCCGTAATCCGCGGCACACAGGCGCAGCAGGGTCACCTCACCCGGCGCGTAGCCCCCGCGCCGCAATAGCTCCGCCGGATCGTCCCGGCGGACGCTGTTGAGAATCACGCGCGCGCCCGGAGCGAGATGACGGCCGGCGAGAACGGCCTCGAGCAGGTCCCCGCCGGAGTTGTCGAGGTAGACATCGAACCCGCGAGGCGCCAGCTGGCGCAGGCGGCTGCCCAGATTCTCCGCGTGATGGTTGACGCACGCGGAGAAGCGCGCGTGCCGGGTCGCCCAGTCGCACTTCTCGCGCGAGGCGCCGAGGCCGACCGCGCGCGCGCCCTTGATGATCGCGATCTGCCCGGCCATCGCGCCGGCCACGCTCGCCGCGCCGGACACCAGCACCGTCTCGCCGGCGTGCAGCCTGGCGAGATCGAG
>DASZYK010000310.1:0-2615 GCA_035545455.1 Steroidobacteraceae bacterium | reverse complement strand
CACGGCGATGACGGGCGCGCAAGGAGGCTCAGCGGGTTGCGCCAACATACACCATGTAGACATCGCCCCGCTGGTAGTGCGAGGCTGTCGGGCGCGGCGCATGCACGAAACCGGCGGACTCGTACAGCGACAGGGCCGGCGTGAGCCTGCTGTTGCTCTCCAGAAAGAGCTCGCGCGCGCCGCGCGAGCGGTACTCCGCGATGGCGGCCTCCAGGAGCCGGCGGCCGATGCCACGGCCCTGGTGGCCGTCGGTGACGGCCATTTTCGCGAGCTCGAAACGCCCGTCGCCGGCGGGCAGCAGCGCGCAGGTGCCGACTATCGCTCCCCGGCAGCGCGCCAGGAAGATGGCGCCGCCCTGACGCAGGATCTCGAGCGGCCTCGAGAGCACCTGCTCGTCGACCGGCTCGACGCGGAAGTACTTCTCGAGCCATTCCAGGTTGAGCCGTTTGAAGTCGGCCGCGTAGCGGCGCTCGAAGGGAATGATCTCCACCGCGCCGCCGTCGAGCCTGGAGCGGATGCGGGCCGCGAAGCCGCGCGACTCGAGCGCCCGGTCGAACGCCGTGAGGTGTTGGGAGAGCGGATGCTGCGACTCGAGGTCGGCCACGGCGGCGACGATCGCCTTCCAGACCGGCTCCAGGCGGGCCATCACGCCGCGGCCGCGCGGCGAGAGCGCAAGGAGCCGGCGCCGGTCGTCCCGCGGGTCGGGCAGTTCACGCACGACGCCATGGCGCAGGAGCTTGCGGCTCATCTGGCTCACGGCGGGGTGGGTCTGGCCCAGCTTGTCGGCGAGCTCCGAGATGCCGAGCCGGCCGTGATCGCGCAGCAGGAAAAGGATCGGGAAACAGCGCGAGGGCAGGTCGACGCCCGCATCGCGATACACCTCGTCGACGCCGGCGTAGAGGGACTCGCTCACCTTGCGCAGCCGCGATCCGAGAAGGAGCGAGCCGTAGTCGTGCAGGTTCGCCACGGGCTGGTTCCGCAAGCGCTCACCGGCTCGAGCGGGCTGGCCCATGTGAGAGAGGCGACGGATCAGGCGGCCGCAGGCGGGTCGCCGCGGTCCGGGGGCACGGACACCTCGGCGTCGGCGCGCCGGAAGCGCTCGCCTTTCATCAGCAGCACGCCGTGGCTCACCGCGATACCCATCTCGATACTCTGCGCGATGCGCTCGGCACGCTCGATGAAATGGGCGGCGGCCGCGGGCGGACAGACCTCGCGCGCGGCTTCACGGAAGAGCTGCAGCCAGCGGTCGAAATGCCGCGCGTCGACGGGCAGCGGCAGATGCTTCTCCATGGGCCGCCCATGATAGACGCCGGTCATCAGGGCCACCGAGGACCAGAACTCGCCCATGCGGACGAGGTGCGGCTCCCAGTCCGAGATGCGCTCATCGAATACCGGCGCGAGCATCCCGTCCTCGCGGACCTTGCCGTAGAAGGTCCGCACCAGCCGATCGATCATCGGGATGTCGATGCCGGTCCGCTCGGCGAGCTCGGCCGAAGCGCGTGCTTGCCTTTCCGTCAACATGCGTCCACCGCCTGCATCATGCCCGCCATGATATCCGTAAGCACTTACGGATCGCAACCAGGACGAGATGCCCGCCCGCGCGCGGCTCTCTGCTACCTGCCGCCGGTCACGTCCAGTATCGACCCCGTGACGTACGAGGCGGAGTCGCTCAAGAGCCATAGGATCGCCTCGGCCACCTCCTCGGGCTTGCCGGCCCTCCCCAGAGGCGTTGCGGCTCCGAGCTTGCGGGCATGTCACGGCATTGACGCGCACGCCTTCGGTGCCGGGCAGCGGCACCAGCTTTGCCTCCGTTTGCGGTGAACGACAACGGGCGCGAGGCGAACGGTTCGGTCTCTATCGAAGCGTCCGTGCGCCGGGAATGCTAACTTAAGCTGCAATGGAGCCGCAGATCGCACGCACGCCGGCCAGACGACTCCGTGGCCTGGCGCTGCGGTCGTCGCTGTGCGCGCTCGGCATCGGCGCGAGCGCGCTGGCGGCTGCCGGCTCGGAGACCGGTGTGGCGCGCCAATCCCTGGATGAGGCGTGGTGGACCGGCCCGCTGCTCGCGCCGTCGGCGGCAACGCTGCCGGCGGGCCATTGGCTGGTAGAGCCGTACGTGTACGACGTTATGACGTACGGTCATTTCGATCGCGAGCGGACGCTTCGAAGCACCAGCGCCGCCCACGCGTTCGGCTCTCTGACCTACATCGAGTACGGACTGATCGACAGGCTCACGCTGGGCCTCATTCCGCGTTTCGGATTGCACGAGTCGAGCGCGGGACAGGACTCATCGGGGCTCGTCGCCGGTGACACCACGCTGCAGGGGGCTATCGGCCTGACGCAGTTCCAGCCGGACGCTCACATTCCCGCCACTTCGCTCGTGATCGGGGAGACGTTTCCGACAGGGAGATACGACAGGCTGGGCGGCCGGACGGACGGCGCCCTCGGCAGCGGTGCCTATTCGACGACCGTGTCGCTCTACTCGCAGACGTACTTCTGGATGCCCAACGGCCGTCTTCTGCGCGCCCGCCTCGACGTTTCCTACGCTTTGTCGCGGTGGACCTCCGTACATGGCGTGAGCGTCTATGGAACGTCCGCCGGCTTCGATGGACGGG
>DASZYK010000309.1:0-2019 GCA_035545455.1 Steroidobacteraceae bacterium | reverse complement strand
TGGTCTTCCTGCGCGAGGAGCAGCGCGCCCGGCTCTACACGCGCGAGTTCCGCGCTCACGTCGCCGGCGCGGCGGAAGGCCTCGTGCGCTCTGCTCTCGAGAGCAGCGAGACCGACCGCCTCTCGGCCCAGATGCGCTGCGACCTGAGGCTCTACCTGCCCGAGGACATCCTCGCGAAGGTCGATGCCATGAGCATGGCGACCTCGCTCGAGGCGCGGGTGCCGTACCTCGACAACGACGTAGTGGATCTCGCTCTCTCCATCCCGTCGCGGCTGAAGATCCGCGGCGGCGTGCGCAAGTGGATCCTGAAGCGGGCGTTCGCGGACGCTCTGCCGCGGGAAGTGCTGCGGCGCGGCAAGGAAGGCTTCAGCATGCCCATGAAGCACTGGCTGACCCACGAGTGGAACGCGCTCATGCACGAGCTCCTGAGTCCCCGCAGCCTCGCCGCGGACGGGCTCTTCGACGCCGGGTATGTCGAGCGGCTGATGCGCGAGCACGAGGCGGGCGCGTTCAACCACAGTCATCTGCTCTGGGCGCTCATGGTCTTTCAGCTCTGGCGCGAGCGGTTCCAGGCGGAAATCGAGCTGCCGGGAGTGCGCGTCCATGCTGCGTAACATCGCACGGCTCGCGGCGACACCGTACGACCTCGTGGTCGTAGGCGGTGGCATCTACGGCGCCTGCGCCGCGTGGGAGGGCGCGCTGCGGGGCCTCAGGGTGGCTCTGATCGAGGCCGGCGACTTCGGCCGCGCGACCTCCAGCAACAGCCTGCGCACCCTGCACGGCGGCCTGCGCCATCTGCAGCGCCTCGACCTCAGGCGAATGCGCGAGTCGATCCGCGAGCGGCGGGAGTGGCTGCGCCTCGCGCCGCATCTCGCGCGGCCGCTGCGCTTCGTTTTGCCCACGCACGGCCAGGGGCTGCGCGGGCCGCTCGTCATGCGCACCGCGCTCTGGGTCAACGACCTGCTCAGCGCCGATCGCAACCGCGGCGTGCGCGAGGACCGGCGGCTGCCCCGCGGGAGCATTCTGAGCGCGGATGCGGCCCGCGCCACGCTCGCGGGTCTCGAGCTCGACGGCTGCAATGGCGCCGCCGCGTGGCACGATGCCGTGTGCCTCGACACGGAGCGGTTGCTGCTCTCGGTGATCAGCGCCGCCGCGGATGCCGGAGCACACGCTGTCAATTACGTACGCGCGACGGGTCTCCTGGCGCATCACTCCCGAATACGCGGCGTGCACGCCCGGGATGAGCTCTCGGGCCGGGAGCTCGAGCTTCGGGCCCGGCTCGTGATCAATGCCGCCGGCCCCTGGGTGGAGGACTGGCTGCCCGCCGGCGCCGGCCGCCCCAAGGCGCCGATGTTCCGGGCCTCGCGCGCATTCAACCTGTTGACCCGGCCGCTTCCGTTCACCGACGGGGTCGGGCTCACGGTGCGCTCCCAGGGCCGCGGCGAGGCCACGTATTTCATTCTGCCGTGGAACGGTTACTCGCTCATCGGCACGAGGCACCTGCGCTGCGACCCCGCGACACGGTCCACCGACGTCATGCGCGACGAGGTGCTCTCGTTCGTGAGCGATCTCAACACGGTCCTCGGCGCCCATCGGCTGGCCGGCGCCGATGTGCGCGGCGTGTTCGCGGGTCTCCTGCCGGAGGAAGACGACAGCCCGGATCCCGAGGTGGCGCTCGAGCGCGACCCGCAGGTGATCGACCACGAGCCGGCGGGGCTCAGGGGCCTGGTGTCCGTCGTCGGGGTGAAGTGGACCATCGCGCCCGCGGTGGCCGCGCACGCCGTGAGGACGGTCTGCCGTCACCTCGGCGCCGGGGATGCGCCGAGCCGGCGGCCGCGCAAGCTCGCTCCGATGGCGAGCGCGATTTTCGCAGGGCCGCGCGGCGCGCCGGTGCTCGACCGCCCCGTTCTGGCGCACCTCGAGCAGTGTTATGGCGCGGCCCATCGTCACATCCTCGCCCTCATGGCCGGCGAGCCCGCGCTCGCCGCGCGCGTGGTGCCCGACCTGCCGGTCATCCTC
>DASZYK010000308.1:0-6972 GCA_035545455.1 Steroidobacteraceae bacterium | reverse complement strand
GCACCACCAAAGAGAAGCTTCTCGATGCCGCCGAGAAGCTCTTCGCCCGCAGGGGCTTTCACGGCACTTCGCTGCGCGACATCACCGGCGAGGCCGGCGTCGATCTCGCGCTCGTCAACTATCATTTCGGCGGCAAGAAGCCGCTCTTCGCCGCGGTGCTCGAGCGCCGCGGCGCGGTGCTCAACGAGGAGCGGCTGCGGCGCCTCGCCGAGGTGCGCCAGGCGGCGGCGCCGGAGCCGGCGAGCACCGAGGCGGTGATCGGCGCCTTCTTCGATCCGATACTCGATTTTCTCGCCCACGCCGGTCCCGGCTGGCACAGCTACTTCGCGCTCCTCGCCTGGGTGAACAATTCCCCCGAGTGGGGCCGGCGCCTCATGAGCAAGACCTTCAATGCGACGGTGCGCGAGTTCATCCGCGCGCTCATGGAATCCCTGCCGGGCGCCCCGCCCGAGGACATCTTCTGGGGCTACAACTTCCTCACCGGGGCGCTCACCCTGTCACTCGCCGAGACCGGGCGCCTCGATGTCCTCTCCGAGGGTCTCTGCCGCTCGACCGACGTCGCCGCCCTCAAGGCGCGCCTCGGGCCTTTCGTCTCCGCGGGGCTGCGGGGGCTCGCGCAGCACGGGGCGCTGCGCGCGAAGCGGGAGTCGGCGGGCCGCTAGCCCGCGTGCCGGATGCGCCGGGCCGGGGGACCCCGGCCAGGCGGCCATTCAAAGCAGCTTCTCGCCCTGCGCGATGGCCGACTTCAGCCGCTGCTCGCCGGCCTGCGCCTTCTGATCGAGATAGTCGAACACCTGATGCTCCGCCGGCGTCGGCAGCTCGTAGGCGAGGTCGATGTTGGCGGCGAGATAGGCGAGGTGGCTGCGCAGCTTCGACTCGTGCAGCAGCGGGGCTTCGCTCGAGTGCAGGTCGAGCTGCACGCAGCTGCCGATCGCCTGATCGAGCGCCGCGAGCGCATCGTGCGCCTTCCCGGCCGTCATCCGGTGCCGGGCGATGGCGGTCTCGAGCTTCTGGCGGGTCGCGATCGCCTGGTTGAGTGTCTCGTCCAGCGTATCGAGCGCCGCATGGATCTGCATCTCGAGCGCAAGCCGCTGCCTGAGCGCATCAGGCGCCGGATGCAGCCGCGGGTCGAGCGCGACCTGGAAGGCCCGCTGGGACTTGCGTCCGTCGTAGTCGAGCACGACGGTGTAGCGGCCGGGGATCACCGTCGGGCCCTGCACCGTGTCGTCGAGTCCGCCCGCGGCAATCGGGGTCTCGAACCCGGTGACCTCGGTCGCATCGGCATACCGCAGGTTCCACTGGAAGCGGTTGAAGCCGGCGGTGATGGCCGTCAGCTTCTCGTCCGCCGCCTGCTTCTCCTCGATCGGTGTGCGGTTGTCGCGCTGAGCCGGCGTCAGCTTCGGCCGCTGGGTCTTCAGGTGCAGGGCGAACTTGCGCACGACATGCCCCTGGTCGTCGAGGAACGTCAGGCTCACCGGTACCTTTCCGTGGTAGGTGTCCGGGACGTGGAAGAACACCGTGGCCCCGAAGGGCGGATTGGCTCCCACGTCATGGTGGTACTTGGCGGATTCGCTCGCGCCGTAGGCATGGCTGAGCCACGCGGTCTGCGGGGAGTACACCTGCACCTGATCGGCGCTCACGGCCGGCTGCAGTGAGGTCTGCTCGAGCAGGGCGAGATCGTCCAGTACCCAGAACGCCCGCCCGTGCGTCGCGATCGTGACATCTCCCTGACGGACGTTGATGGCGATGTCCCGCACCTGCACGTGCGGCAGATTCAGCGAGAGCGGCTGCCAGTGCGCACCGCCGTCGAAGCTCACGAACACCGTGCTCTTCGTGCCGAGGAAAAGGAGTCGCGGATCGGACGGATCCTGTCGCACCGCGAGCACGTACTCGTCGTCCGGCAGCCCGGCCGTCATCGCCGTCCAGTGCTGACCATAATCGGTCGTCTCGTACACGTAGGGGTGAAAGTCATCCCACATGTAGCGCGAGGCCGTGAGGTAAGCGGTACCCGCGGCCTCGTGAGACGGCTCGATGGCGCTGATCTCGGCCCACTGCGGCAGATCGGGGGGCGTGATCGCCTGCCAGGATTTGCCGCCGTCGCGCGTGATGTGCACCAGGCCATCGGCTGAGCCGGCCCAGATCTCCCGCTCGTCGAGCGGCGAGACCGCGAGCGCCGACACGTCCGGGAAGATCTCCGCCCCCGACTGATCGAGATCGACCGGGCCGCCGCTCGGCTGCTCGGTCGTCGGGTCATTGCGCGTCAGGTCGGGGCTGATGGCCGTCCAGGTGCGGCCGTAATCCCCGCTCTTCAAGATCACCTGCGAGGCGACCAGCAGCTCCTTCGGATCACCGGGCGAGAAGAAGATCGGATGCGTCCAGCCGAAGCGGTATTTCAGCTCCCCGGCGGAGGCGCCCTCCTGATAGTCGGGCCAGGGGCTGACATCCCGGTACTGCCCCGTCGCGTGGTCGTAGCTGAGGAAGATGCTGAAGTAGCCGCTGCCGTAGGTGACATCGGGGTCGCCGGGCTTCGGCGCCACGAAAGTGCTCTCGCCGTAGGCGACCTCGTGCCAGTCACCGGTCGGGATCATCCCGTGCGGGCTCGCGCTCGGACCCTCGAACGAGCCTTCATCCTGCTGCGCGCCGTAGATGTGGAACGGAAACTGCTCATCGAGCGCCACGTGGTAGAACTGGCCGGTGGGCTGATTGTGCTCGCCGCTCCAGGTCTTGCCGCCGTCGGTGGACACCGTGGCGCCGCCGTCGTTGCCCTCGAGCAGGATCTTCGGATCGCTCGGATTGATCCAGACGATGTGGTTGTCGCCATGCGGCGTATGCAGCTTCGAGAAAGTCTTGCCGCCGTCACGCGACACCCAGAGCGCGTCGACCTCGGGAACGTAGACGACGTCGGCGTTGGTCGGGTCGGTGAAGATGCTCATGTAGTAGAAGGCGCGCTGGCGCAGGCTCCACCTGGAGTTGACGCGCCGCCAGCTTCCCCCGCCGTCGTCGGAGCGGAAGACCCCGCCGTGCTTCGCCTGCACGATCGCGTAGACCACCCGGGGGTCGCTCGCGGCCACCGATACGCCGATGCGCCCCAGGATCCCCTGTGGAAAGCCGGAATTGCGGGAGATCTCCGTCCAGTGAGCGCCGCCGTCGCTGCTTTTGTAGATGCCGCTGCCGGGGCCGCCGTCCTCGAGCTTCCAGGGCGTGCGATACGCCTGCCACATGGCCGCGTAGAGGACCTCGGGATCACGCGGGTCCATCACGAGATCGATGGCGCCGGTGCTGTCGTCGACGTAGAGAATCTTCTTCCAGCTCTTGCCGCCGTCGGTGGACTTGAAGACGCCCCGCTCGCCGTTGGACTTGAACACGTGGCCCATCGAGGAGGCATACACCACATCCGGGTCGTGGGGATCGACGACGATGGCGCTGATGGTATGCGTGTCGGCGAGGCCGGCCGCGCGCCAGTGCTTGCCGGCGTCATCGGAGCGGAAGATCCCGTCCCCGGTGATGACGTCGCCGCGGATGTCGCTCTCGCCCGTGCCGACGTAGATCACCTTCGGGTCGGAGGGCGCCACGGCGATCGCGCCGATGCTGTCGCTCGCGCCCGGGAGCCTGTGATCCGTGATGTTGGTCCACGTCACGCCGTAGTCGGTGCTCTTCCAGACTCCACCGTCGACCGCGCCCATGTAGAAGAGGTCGCGCTGCGAGGGCACTCCCGCGACCGCCACCACCCGGCCGCCGATGTACGGGCCGACGCTGCGCCATTTGAGCCTGGCCTCCGGCCCCCGAGCCGGTGCTGCGGCGGCGGCGGTGAGCGCCGCGAGCAGGAGCGCCGTCCCCGTGGCGGTGAGCATGCGAAGCGCACGCGATCCCGCCGGGCGAGTGGTGTCTGTCATGATCTTGCCTCCCACGGACGGCCGGCCACGGTTCGTCCGCGCAATTGTCTTTCAGACGCGCCGATTGCGATGCGGCCATCATAGGCAAGGGCGCGCGCGGCTTCCAGACGCGGCGACGCTCGCGGGCGATGCGCGTCGACGAGCCGTGCACTTCCTGCGATGGCTGAAGTTGCTTCCAGATGCGCTTCGCTGTGGCTCGGTAGGTGACTCGCGGCCGCGGCAGGGTCGTTCCCATTGCCCGCGGCTTCCGGACGACAGCCGGCGCGATCGACGGCGAGGAGCGCTCTGTTGGAGGTCAGCGCGCGCGTCGGCACCTCGATGATGTTGACTGGCGCCGCTCGCAATGTGCGCACCGGCAGCGGCGTCCGGGCGCTCGGCGGGATGGGAGAGGGCTCCACGGGAGGGGGCTCGGGCCGGTAATTAACCTTGCAGCGGGGACGACGCCTTCGGGCATGGCGGTTGCTGCCTCCCGTCCGAATGCGGAGCGGGACGACCCAACCGGAACGGGAGGACTCGAGACTGGCTCTGGAGCCGGGGAATCACCCCTGGGTCGACGGCGCACAGCCGTCGGCAAGGCCGGCCCGTCTGATGGTCACGGATCTGCCGCCCGTCATGGTTCTCGCCGATCACATCGGCTATGGCGGTGGCGTGCGCCACGGCGTGACCACCTACCTCCTGCACGTGCTGCCGCTGCTCGCGGACGCGGGCATCGATCTGACGGTGTGCTTTCTGCGGTCGCCGCACGCGGCGGCCGCGGATCTGCGCTCCCGGGGAATCCGTCCGGTCTTCCTCGACGCGCACAAGTGGAATCCCACGGTTCCGCTGCGCATCGCTGCGCTGGCCAGGCGCACCGGCGCGCGTCTCCTGCATGCGACGGGTGTGAAAGGCACACTCGCCGCGCGCATCGCGGCACGGCTCGTAGGCGCCCGGACGCTGCTCCACGTGCACGACCTCAACGACCCTGGTCCGGCGATCAGCGCCCTGCAACGGCTCGTCGCGCAGCCCACGGACGCCGCGGTATGCGTATCCCAGGCGGTGCGGGAGTTGACGGTGAGCCGCTATCACGTGCCGCCGCAGCGCGTGCGCGTGGCCCGCAACGGCATCCCGCTCGAAGCGCTGCGAAGCGCCGGCGCGGGAGCGCGCAGCCGGGTGCGGGCCGAGCTCGGCATCGAGCCCGGCAGGGCGGTCCTCGCCATCATCGGACGCCTGCATCCGGTCAAGGGACACCGCGCGATGCTCACGATGCTGCCCGCCATCCTGCGCAGCTGTCCGCGCGCGTTGCTCCTCGTGATCGGTGACGGTCCCGAGCGCGCCGCCTGCGAGGATCTCGCGCGCGCACTCGGGGTCTCGCAGCACGTGCGATTCCTCGGCAGGCGCGGCGATGTTCCCCGTCTGCTCGCGGCCGTCGACCTCGTGTTGATGCCCTCGCAGTCCGAGGGCCTGGGCCTGGCGGCCATCGAGGCCCTGGCCGCGGCGCGCCCGGTGATCGCTTTCGCGGCTGGCGGTCTCCCTGAGGTGGTGCAGGACGGGGTGAACGGGCGTCTCGTGCAGCCTGGCGATGACGAGGCGTTCACGCATGCGGTGATCGACACCCTGCGCGATTCGGGGCGGCGTTTCTCCTACGCCCGCGGTGCAGCCTCGAGCGCGCAGCGCTTCGGGGTCGACGCGCACGTGCGGCGTCTCATCGACTGCTACCGCATGGCCCTCGCCCCCTGATCCGCGTGCACGGCCGCCCCCCGGGGAATCGCACCACGAAGGCGCGGGTGGGACCGGGAATCACATGGTAAATTAGTACGATGAGAAGAAGGGGAGACCGACCGTGAATGCCTTGGACGAGAGCGTAAAGAGCGTAGTGCCCCGCGAGCGGCCGGCGGGCCCGCCCCCTGAGGAGCCGGCCGACAGGCCCGGCACGCCGGCGCGCGCCCGCTCCGTGGAAGGGCGGCTCCTCGCGCGCCTGCTCGAGTATCTCGGCAATCCGCCGCTCGAGTTCATCCTCTGGACGGGCGAGCGCATCGCGCCAGCCGGCGCCGCGCCGGTGGCGCGCGTGCGGGTGTCGAGCCGGGCGACCCTGCTCGGCATCCTCGCCGACCCGCAGGTGCGGTTTCCGGACGCCTATAGCGAAGGGCGCCTCGAGATCGAGGGCGATCTGGTGCAGCTCCTCGAGACCGTCTATCACTCCGGCCGCAGAGCTCCGCCGTCCACGGGTCTGCGGCGGCTCATCGAGCGGCTGCGCCGGCCGCACGTCAACACCCTGTCGGGCTCGCGCGAGAACATCCACCGCCATTACGACATCGGCAACGAGTTCTACTCGCTCTGGCTCGGGGAGACGATGGCGTACACCTGCGCCTATTACCCGACCCCGACGGCGACACTCGATGAGGCCCAGACTGCGAAGATGCACCACGTCTGCCGCAAGCTCCGCCTGCGGCCGGGAGAGAGCGTGGTCGAGGCCGGATGCGGCTGGGGAACGCTGGCGCTTCACATGGCGCGGCACTACGGCGTCAAGGTGCGCGCATTCAACATCTCGCGCGAGCAGGTCGCGTTCGCGCGCGAGCGCGCCGCGAGCCTCGGCCTTGGCTCGCGGGTCGAGTACGTCCTGGATGACTACCGGAACATCTCCGGCCGCTACGACGCCTTCGTGTCCGTCGGCATGCTCGAGCACGTCGGCGTCGACAACTATGCGACGCTCGGTGAGGTGGTCGCGCGCAGCATCGGCACGAACGGCCGCGGTTTCATCCACTCGATCGGCCGCAACCGGCCGGCGGCGCTGCAGCCGTGGATCGAGAAGCGGATCTTCCCGGGCGCCTATCCGCCCTCGCTCGCGGAGATGATGCGGATCTTCGAGCCGTGGGACTTCTCCGTGCTCGATGTGGAGAACCTGCGCCTGCACTACGCGCAGACGCTGCGCCACTGGCTCGAGCTCTTCGAGGCGGCGAGCGGCCGCGTGCGTGAGATGTTCGACGAGAGATTCGTGCGCATGTGGCGCATGTACCTCGCGGGGTCGATCGCCGGGTTCACGACGGGGGCGCTGCAGCTCTTTCAGGTGGTGTTCGCGCCGCGGGACAACAATGAGGTCCCG
>DASZYK010000307.1:0-2277 GCA_035545455.1 Steroidobacteraceae bacterium | reverse complement strand
TCACGCGGGAGGCCTACGAAGAGTGGGCGCGTGAGGTGGATCTGCCGACGGTGCGCGGCCTCGAGAGCGTCGAGAGATTCGATGCCTATCGGGTTTGCGGCGCGCTCGGCTCGAGCGAGCCGCCGCCCTACCAGTATGCCGAGGTCATCGACGTCCGGGACATGAGCCGCTTCGGATCCGAAATCGCCACCGCGCAGATGCGCGCGGTGGCCGCACGGTTCTCCGAGCTGGCCGACGCCTGCTTCCTTCTCACCGAACCCGTGGCCGGCGCGGAGTCCGGCGAATGAGAGAGCTGAACGGCAAGGTCGCAGTGATAACCGGGGCGGGCCGCGTCGGCGGGCTCGGCGCGGCGATCGCGACGCGGCTCGCGGCTGACGGCTGCAGCGTGGTGCTCTCCGACGTCGGCGCCTCGAACGACACTGCCCTGCCTGCGCGCATGACCGGCTCGCAGGAAGAGATGCAAGCCCTGGCGGAGTCGATCCACGCGCGCACCGGTTCCGCCGTGGAGACCTTCGCCTGCGACGTGCGCGACCCGGAGCGGGTCGAGGCGCTCGCGAGCTTCGCCTGCGAGCGCCTCGGCGCGCTCGACATCTGGGTCAACAACGCCGGCATAGGCTACCTGATGGGACCATTGCTCGAGGTGCAGGCCGAGACCTGGCGGACGGTGCTCGAGGTGAATCTCTCCGGCAGCTTCTACGGCCTGCAGGCTGCGGCTCGGCGAATGGTTGCCGCCGGCAGGGGAGGCCGCATCGTCAATATCGCGAGCCAGGCGGCGAAATCCGGTTTTCCGCACGCCGCCGCCTACTGCGCCTCCAAGCACGGACTCGTGGGGCTCGTGCGCTCGGCCGCGATCGAGCTCGGTCCCCATGGGATCACCGTGAACAATGTGTGCCCGAACCACGTGACGACGGGTCTCGGAGCATGGCAGAACGAGTACTTCTCCGCCCGACAGGGGTTGAGCGCGGACGAGTATCTCGCGCGCATGCGCCAGCGCATCCCGCTCGGCCGCCCGGGCCTGCCCGAGGACACGGCCAACGCGGTGGCGTTTCTGTGCTCGCCGCAGGCGGCCTACATCACCGCGGAATCCATGAACGTCTCCGGGGGCGAGGAGCCCCACTGATCCCGGCTTTCCCGGGAGGAGTATCCAATGTCTTTCGAGATCCGCCATGCCTTGAGTTGTCCCGCCTCGGCCGATACGCAGGCTCGTCAGGCATTCGTGTCCGCGCTGCGGGGTTACGTGCTCAACGACATGGCCGGGGCCATGCGCGAGGCCTACGAGCAGGAGGTGGCGCCGCGGTTCGAGCGGGAGCACGGCCGGGCACCGCAGACTCAGGACGAAGTGCACGAGGCCATGCTGCCGCACGCCTGCTTCAAGCTGTACAGCTCGATCCGCTATAACGCGCAGGAAATGGTGTGGCGCTCGGTCATCCCGGCCGCCGAGCGCGCGCTGCCGCGGCTGCAAGAGACGCTCCGCACCCAGGCGGGGCAGGCCGGGGGCACGCTCACTCTCGATTCCGAGCTGCCGCTGCCGTCCAACATGGCGCGCATCGACGTGCATCTGATGCCGGGAGGATACGCGCCGGATGACTCGCCGCTCGCCGGCGCCGTCTACGATCATGGGCTGGCCGTGTTCGCGGCAGGCATGATGGGTCGCAACTTCGACGACATCGGCCTGTCGATGGCCAACTTCGTCAAGCGGCGTTTCCCGAGGTTCGAGCCCCGGCGCATACTCGACTGCGGCACCACCATCGGCCACAACGCCGTTCCCTGGGCGCAGACCTTCCCGCGGGCCGAGGTGCACGCGATCGACGTGTCCGCCGCCCTGCTGCGCTACGGCCATGGGCGCGCCGAGAGTCTCGGAGTGCCGGTGCACTTCCGGCAGATGGACGCCACGCGGCTCGCCTATCCGGATGAGTCGTTCGATGTCGTGTTCAGCTCGATGTTTCTGCACGAGCTGCCCGTGCGCGACATACGGCGGTTCTTTGCGGAGGCGCATCGGGTGCTGAAGCCCGGTGGGCTGCTGCTCAACATGGAGCTGCCGCCTAATCGGGAGCTCGGGCCCTATGACCAGTTCTACCTCGACTGGGACTGTTACTACAACCTGGAGCCTTATTACAGGAAGTTCCGCGACCAGGATCCCCGCGAGCTCGTCACCGCCGGAGGCTTTCGCGCCGAGGATTACCTGCAGATCATCGTGCCTCAGTACTCTTATGTATCCGAGGAGGAGTTCGACGCCGCCGTAGCTGCGGACGGGCGATTCGGCTCTGCGACGGGCAG
>DASZYK010000306.1:0-9521 GCA_035545455.1 Steroidobacteraceae bacterium | reverse complement strand
CACGCCGGACAAGACCCGCTCCGCGGACTCTCGCGGCGCGGGCGGCGATTCGCGTGCTGCACGGCGGGCCAGACGCAGCTCGGGCCCTTCATCCTCCTCCGCGAGCACGCCCGCGCCACCTTCGGGCGCCGGCGACGATTTCTCGACTGCCCTCGCCCAGTCGCTCGGCGCGGCACCGGCGGACGGCACCGTGCCGGCGCGCACCGGGGCCGCGAAAGGCCACACCGAGCCCGGCGCGGACGAGCCGAGCGATCATTCCGCCCGGCACTCCGCAGCGGATCCGGTATCGAACGCGCTGACCCTGCTCGAGCATTCTCTCGCCGGGGCTCTCCTCGGCGGCCCGCCGGCGCCGGCCGCGGCAAGCCCTGCGACGACCTCCGCGGGCGGCAGCCCGGTCCAGGGGGGTCATTCCGCCGTGGCCACCAAAGGCACGGCGAGCGTGATCAACACCCTGCTCGGCCAGAGCCTCGCGGCGGATGCCAAAGCCTCCGGATCGAGCCAAACACTGACTGCCGCCTCCGATGCCGCGACCCCCGCTGCGACCGCGAGCGCCTCCAGCGCCGCGCTCGCTGCCGCCCAGTTGGCCGCGGGCGCACACGTTGGCGCCCAGCAGCCGAAGGCCGACTCAATGGCCATGACGCTGAGCTCGCCCGTCGGCTCCAGCGCGTGGACCGACGAGCTCGGGGCCAAAGTCACCTGGCTGGCTCACCAGGGAATCGAATCCGCCTCACTGCAGCTTTCGCCGGAGCACCTCGGCCCCCTGCAGGTCAGCATTTCCGTGCACAACGGTCAGGCGAGCGTCTGGTTCGGCGCGGCGCAACCGGACACGCGCACGGCACTGCAGCAGTCGCTCCCGCAGCTGCGGCAGCTCTTTGCGGGCAACGGACTCACGCTGGCTGACGCGGGCGTCTCGCGGGAGCCGCCGCGCGGTCAGGGTCGCCAGCAGTCCGCACGGCAGAGCGCGATGGCCGCCGTGGGAGCCGTCAGTCTCGACAGCTCCGCCAGCCGCGGGCCGGTCGTCGGCGGACTGGGCCTCGTCGACATCTACGCATAGTCAATAAACCGTCGCCCCCTCCCGACTGCGACGCGCCTCACAGTCCCAGACCGGCGACCAAACTCTTATCCGTCAGGCACTTAGGCGCGTTTCGATCTCCGTGGCATGGCCGTTGCACCTGATGGCCGCAACCAACAGGCCGCGTTGGCCGTGCCACGCGCAGGAGACGAAAGAGCGATGCCCGACGTACCCGTTCTCGCCCCGGCGAACGCCGCGGCCGGCGCCGAAACATCGGCGAAGGGCAAGCGCCGCATTCCCTGGCTGATCGTCATCATCGGCGTGGCGCTGCTCCTCATCGGGCTCGGCGCCGCCCTGTTGCTCACCCAGTCCTCGAAGGGCGCCGCCGGCCATACCCGGGCGGCCGCGGAGAAAAAGCCGTCGGGTCCGCCCCTGTATCTGGCGCTCGATCCGCCGTTCGTCGTCAACTTCCAGGCCGATCAGATCGTGCGCTTCCTGCAGGTGTCGGTCGAGGTGATGTCGCGCGACCCCAAGACCCTGGACCTGCTGAAGGCGAACGATCCCGTGCTGCGCAATGACCTGCTGATGCTCCTCGCCAATCAGAAGTACGCGGTGATCGCCACGTCCGCGGGCAAGGAGCAGCTGCGCGCGCAGGCACTCGCCTCGATCCGCAAGGACCTCGCGCAGGCCGGCGGCGACCCGAAGCGGGTCGAGGCCGTGTACTTCACCAGCTTCGTGATGCAGTAGCCGCGAAACCCCGCGTACGTCCATGAGCCAAGAGAAGATTCTCGATCAGGCCGAGATCGACGCGCTGATCCACGGCGTCGATACCGGCGCGGTGAGCACCGAGGCGGCGCCGACGCCCGGCGAGGTGCGCTCGTACGATTTCAACAATCAGGTGCGGATCGTGCGCGGGCGGATGCCCACGCTCGAGATGATCAACGAGCGCTTCGCCCGCCTGAACCGCGTCAGCCTCTACAACCTGCTGCGGCGCTCGCCGGAGATCTCGGTCGGGCAGGTCGAGATCAAGAAGTTCAGCGAGTACGTGCATACCCTGCACGTGCCGACCAGCCTCAACCTCGTCAGGGTCAACCCCTTCCGCGGCACGGCGCTCATCGTGCTCGATCCCAAGCTCGTCTTTGCCGTGGTCGACAATTTCTTCGGCGGCACGGGCCGCCACGCCAAGATCGAGGGCCGCGAGTTCACCGCGACCGAGCAGCGGATCATTCACATCGTGCTGCGCAGCGTCTTCGCCGACCTGCGCGAGGCCTGGTCGCACGTCGCTCCCATCGAGCTCGAGTTCCTGAACTCCGAGATCAATCCGCACTTCGCCAACATCGTCTCGCCCTCGGAGATCGTGGTGGTCACCTCCTTCCACGTCGAGCTCGACGGCGCCGGCGGCAACCTCCACGTGACCATGCCCTACGCCATGATCGAGCCGCTGCGCGAGATCCTCGACGCGGGCGTGGCGAGCGACCGCGTGGAGAAGGACGAGCGCTGGATGATGTGCCTGCGCGAGGAGATGGAGGACGCGGAAGTCGAGCTCACCACGGTCCTCGGGCGCTCCTCCGTCACCCTCGCAGAGCTCCTCAACCTCAAGCCGGGTGACGTGCTGCCCTGCGACTTCAGCGGCAAAGTGACGCTGCTCGCCGAGGACGTGCCGGTGTTCCGCGGCGGCATCGGCGTCTCCCGCGGCCGTCAGGCCGTGAAAGTGCAGGAGCGCATCCGCCGCAACAAGCCCGGCGAATCCAAGGCCACCCTGGGCAGATGAGCCCCGCCCGCAACGAGAGCTACTGAGGTATCCCCATGTCCGCCAATCCTGCCGAGGCACGGCCCGCCGAGCTCCACGAGCTCACCGAAGACGGTGCGCCGGGAGCCAGCCCCGACGTCAACCTCGAGGTCATCCTCGACGTGCCCGTGACACTCTCCATGGAAGTCGGCCGTACCCGCATTCCCATCCGCAACCTCCTGCAGCTCAACCAGGGCTCGGTGGTCGAGCTCGAGCGCGCCGCCGGCGAGCCCCTGGACGTCTTCGTCAACGGAACGTTGGTCGCGCACGGCGAGGTAGTCGTCGTCAACGAGCGCTTCGGCATCCGCCTGACCGACGTGATCAGCCCCGCAGAGCGCCTGCGCAAGCTGAAATGAGCCACCTGTTCGCCGCTCCTCACGCCGCCACCACCGCGGCGCCGGTCGGCGCAGGCGGTCTCGCCTCTGTCACTCTGGCGCTGCTCGTCGTGCTGGCCGACATCCCCCTCGGCCCCAAGGAGCGCGCCGTCCTCCTCAAAGTAGGCAGCGAGCAGATCCTGGTCGGCGTAGCCCCCGGCCGCGTGAGCCCCCTGCACGTCCTGCGCGAGCCCATCGAGGTGACGAAGTCCCCTACCGCGACGACTCCCGCCGCAACATCGTTCAGCGCCCTGCTCAAGCGGAGCTTGGGAAAGTGAACGCACATCCGAAGATCCGCAACGCAACGCTCCTGATGTCAGGCCTCCTGATGCCTGCGGTCAGTGCGGCAGCCGCCTTCCCAGGCATCCCGGCCTTCAACGTCCAGACAGCCGCCGGCGGCGCTCAGACGTACACGCTGACCCTGCAGGTCCTGGCGCTGATGACGGCGCTCACCCTGCTCCCCGCCATCCTCCTCATGATGACGGCCTTCACCCGCATCGTGATCGTGCTCGGCATCCTCCGCCAGGCACTCGGAGCCGGCCAGACCCCGCCCAACCAGGTCCTGCTCGGCCTCGCCCTCTTCCTGACCTTCTTCGTGATGTCACCCGTCATCAACCGCATCGATCAGGCCGCCTATCAGCCCTATGCCGCCGGCACCATCGACGGCCCCACCGCCCTCACCCGCGCGGAGGTGCCGCTGAAGGAGTTCATGCTGCATCAGACACGCGAGAACGACATCGCCACCTTCGTGCACATCGCCGGCGGCAAGGGCTACGCGACGCCGCTCGATGTCCCCCTCACCGTGCTCGTGCCCGCTTTCGTGACGAGCGAGCTCAAGACCGCGTTCCTCATCGGCTTCCTCCTCTTCATCCCATTCGTGATCATCGATCTCGTGGTCGCGAGCGTGCTGATGTCCATGGGCATGATGATGGTCTCCCCGGTGCTCATCTCCCTGCCCTTCAAGCTCATGCTCTTCGTCCTCGTCGACGGCTGGGCGCTCGTCATGGGCACCCTCGCGCAGAGCTTCTACCACTGAGCCGCGCGCCATGACACCCGACACCATCATGACCATCGGCAGCCGCGCCCTCGAAATGGCGCTCGCCCTGGCCGCCCCGCTCCTGCTCGCCGCGCTCATCACCGGCGTCGTCGTCGGCGCGTTCCAGGCCGCCACCTCGATCAACGAGATGACCCTGTCCTTCATCCCGAAGCTGATCGCGATCGCGCTGACGCTGGCGATCACGGGCCCCTGGATGCTGAAGACGCTCGTCGCCTACACGCGCGGACTCATCATCAGCATCCCGGGACTCATCAACTGAGGCCGCGCAGGACGCCATGATCACCCTGAACGCGACGCAACTGAATGGCTGGCTCGCCGGGCTCTTCTGGCCATTCGTGCGCATCGGTTCCTGCTTCATGGTAGCGCCGGCGTTCGGGGCGACATCGGTTCCCGCCCGCGTGCGGATCGTGCTGGCGGGCGCAGTGGCGCTGCTCGTCGCGCCGCTGGTCACGATCCCCGCCGTCACGCCGCTCTCCGCCGCCGGCGCCGTCATCACCGTTCAGCAGGTCATCATCGGCGCGGCGCTCGGCTTCTCGCTGCAGATCCTCTTCGAGGCGGTGTCCCTGGGCGGCGAGCTCCTCGCCAACAGCATGGGCCTGTCGCTCGCCTTCAACCTGGACCCGCAGAACGGCGCGAGCACACCGACGGTCGGCCAGCTCTACACGGTGCTGGTGACGCTCATCTTCCTCGTGCTGAACGGGCATCTCGCGCTCATCCGCACACTGGTCGACGGTTTTCACACGCTGCCCATCGGGACGAGCGGGCTCGGCGCCAATGGGCTCTGGACCGTGGCCGACTGGGGCTCGGAGCTCTTCTCCGGCGCGCTCGCCGTGGCGCTTCCGGGCGTCACGGCGCTCCTGATCGCGAACCTCGCCTTCGGAGTCGTGAGCCGCGCCGCGCCGACGCTCAACATCTTCTCCGTTGGACTTCCGGTCTCGCTCGTCTTCGGGCTCCTGGCCATCATCGCGGGCCTGCCCGCGCTCGAGTCGAGCTTCATCCGTCTCCTCGCCGCGGCGCTCGATTTCCTGCGCCACCTGAGCGGAGCCTGACATCGTGGCCGAGAACGAGCAGGAACGGACAGAGCAACCGACAGGCAAGCGTCTCGAGAAGGCGCGGCAGGAAGGTCAGGTCCCCAGATCCCCCGAGCTCAACGCCGCGGCGGTCCTGCTCGTGACGGCGGGCAGCCTTCGCCTCTTCGGCGGACACCTCGGGGCGAGGCTGTTCGACATCATGCGATCGGGGCTGAGCGTGAGTCCCGCCGAAGCGGTGGATCCGGGCCTCGCGCTCAGCGCTGCCTCCGCCGAGCTCGGCCACGCCCTCATCATCTGCGCGCCGGTGCTCGGACTGACGCTGCTCGCTGCGCTCGTCGCGCCGCTGACGCTCGGCGGCTGGAATCTCAGCTGGGACGCGCTGGCGCCCGACTTCACGCGCCTCGATCCGATCGCCGGCATTGGCCGATTCCTCTCCGCGCGCGGCGCGGTCGAGCTCGGCAAGGCCTTCGCCAAGTTCCTGGTGGTCGGCGCCATCGCGGTCGCGGTGCTGCGCAACCAGTCGCGGCACCTTCTCGCGCTCGGCAACGCGCCGCTTCACGCAGGAATCGCGCAGGCTGCGACGCTCACTTCCGACGCGCTGCTCGCCGTCGCCAGCGGACTGGCCCTCATCGCGGCGGTCGACGTGCCGTGGCAGCTCTGGCAATACACGCACAAGCTCCGCATGACGCGCGAGGAGATCCGGGAGGAATTCAAGGAGAGCGAAGGCTCGCCCGAGGTCAAGTCCCGCATCCGCCGCACCGAGCGGGAGATCGCCCGCCGCCGGATGATGCACGAAGTGCCCAAGGCGGATGTGGTGGTCGTCAACCCGACACACTTCGCCGTGGCGCTGCGCTATGACGAGAGCCGCATGCGCGCCCCGCTCGTCGTCGCCAAAGGCACCGACCTCATCGCCGCCCGCATCCGCGAGATCGCGACCGCGCACTCCGTCCCCATATTCGAGGCGCCGCCGCTCGCGCGCGCGCTCCACCACAGCGTCGAGATCGGCGGCGAGATCCCGGCGACCCTGTACGCAGCCGTGGCGCAGGTCCTGACCTACATCTACCAGCTCAGGGCGGCGCGCACGTCGGGCGCCCGGCCCCCGGAGCCTCCCGCCATCGATCCCGCCATCGACACGGTCCGTCATTGATCCATGACCACAGCCACCACCACATCGAGCCCCGCTCTGCCGACCTGGCGGGACCTGTTGCGCGCCGGCATCGGCGTGCCCGTGGGCGTCCTCGCAGTGCTGGCGATGGTGATCCTGCCACTGCCGCCGATGGCGCTCGACGTGCTCTTCACGTTCAACATCGCGCTTTCGATCGTCATCGTGATGGCGGTGTTCTACGTGGCGCGGCCGATCGAGTTCGGCGTCTTTCCGACCGTTCTCCTGCTGGCGACTCTGCTGCGCCTCGCGCTCAACGTCGCCTCGACACGTGTGGTGCTGCTGCACGGATTCGCCGGCCCGCAGGCTGCGGGCCATGTCATCGAATCCTTCGGCGAGTTCGTGGTCGGCGGCAATTTCGCCGTCGGCGTGGTGGTGTTCATCATTCTGACCATCATCAACTTCGTCGTGGTCACCAAGGGCTCGGGACGCATCTCCGAGGTCAGCGCCCGGTTCACCCTGGATGCCATGCCCGGCAAGCAGATGGCGATCGATGCCGATCTCAACGCCGGTCTCATCACGCAGGAGGAGGCACGCACCCGCCGCGCGGAGGTTCGCGCCGAGGCGGACTTCTACGGCTCGATGGACGGCTCGAGCAAGTTCGTGCGCGGCGACGCCATCGCGGGCATTCTCATTCTCCTCATCAACATCATCGGTGGCCTCGCGATCGGCACCGTGGGCCACGGGATGGCGGTGGCCGACGCGGTCCATACATACACGCTGCTCACCATCGGCGACGGACTGGTGGCGCAGATCCCGGCGCTCCTTCTCTCGACCGCCGTGGCCCTGATCGTGACCCGTATGTCGCGGCCTCAGGACATGGGCGGGGAGCTGCGCCGGCAGCTCTTCGGCAATCCCAAGGCGCTGGGCGTGGCCGCGGGCCTGCTCGGCGTCATGGGCCTCATTCCGGGGATGCCGAACGTTCCCTTCCTCCTCATGGCGTCGATCTGCGGCTCCGCGGCCTACCTCATCAACAGGCGGCGTGTGGCTGCGGCGGCGTCCGCTTCAGCCGCGACACCCGTACCGCAGGCGCCGGAGACCCGGGAGCTCACGTGGGAAGACGTGCGCCCGGTAGACCTGGTCGGTCTCGAGGTCGGCTACCGCCTGGTCTCGCTGGTGGACAAGCGCCAGAGCAGCGGCCTGCTCGGCCGGGTGCGCGGCGTGCGCCGCAAGCTCTCGCAGGAGCTCGGCTTCCTGGTCCCGGCGGTGCACATCCGCGACAACCTCGACCTGGCGCCGAACGTCTACCGCATCAACTTGAGCGGCGTGCCGGTCGGCGAGAGCGTCATCTATCCCGACAAGGAGCTCGCTATCAATGCCGGACGCGTCTTCGGTCCGCTGCAGGGCATCGCGACGCGCGACCCCGCCTTTGGCATGGAGGCGGTCTGGATCGACGCGGCGGCGCGCGAGCACGCGCAGACGCTCGGCTACACCGTGGTCGACCCGAGCACCGTGATCGCGACGCACCTCTCCTTCGTGATCCAGTCGCACGCCAACGAGATCCTCGGCCACGAAGAGGTGCAGCAGCTGCTCAACGGACTGGCGAAGAGCGCCCCGAAGCTGGTGGAGGATCTGGTGCCGCGCGTGCTGCCCCTTTCCGCCGTGGTGCGCGTGCTGCAGAGCCTGCTCGCCGAGCGCATTCCCATCCGCAACATCCGCACCATCATCGAGACGCTGGCGGAGCACGCGCCGCGATCGCAGGACCCCGCGGTGCTCCTGGCACACGTCAGGGTCGCCCTCGGCCGGCAGATCGTGCAGGACATCGCCGGCATCTCCGCGGAGCTGCCCGTCATCACCTTCGAGCCCGAGCTCGAGCGGCTGCTCTCCAACTCACTCGCCGCCAGCTCGACGAGCCCAGGCCTCGAGCCCGGGCTGGCGGAGCGGCTGCAGCAGCGCGTCGCCGAGGCGTCGCGGCGCCAGGAAGCCTCCGGCGAGGCGCCTGTGCTTCTCGTGCCGCCGCCGCTGCGCGCGCAGATGGCGCGCTTCCTGCGCGCGGCGCTGCCCAACCTTTACGTGCTCGCCTGGAATGAGATTCCCGACAACCGCAAGGTCCGCGTCGTCACCGCGGTCGGCAGGTAACCATGAAGATCGTACGACATACGGCTCCCGACATGCGCCAGGCGCTGCGCGCCATCCGCGAGCAGCTGGGCGAGGACGCGGTGATTCTCTCCTCGCGCCGCGTCCCTCAGGGGGTGGAAATCACCGCGGCCGTGGATTTCGACGCCGCCGCCCTGGAGACGGCCGCGCCTGCCGCCGTCCCTTCAGCCGGCCACGTCTCTCACACCCGCATGCGCGAGGAGGCGGATCGGACGGCGACGCGCCCAGCTTTGGTCTCCGGGCGCCCGCCGCAGCAGGAGCCCGACCCCGTGCACGAGCTCGGCTCGACCCCAGCGGCCGCCGCATCTGCTCCCCTCTTTCCCGCGCAGCCGGAAGTTCCCGCCGAGGCGATGGGCAAGGAGCTGCAGAGCCTGCGGCGCATGCTCGAGACCCAACTCGCGCAGCTCGCATGGAGCGACCGCGCCCGCCGCGCCCCGGTGCACGCCGAGCTGCTGCGCGAGCTCACCGAGATCGGCATTGCCCAGGACCTCGCCGACCATATCGTCGGCCAGCTCGATGAGCGGGTGGACCTCACCCAGGGACGTCGCTTCGCCATCGCCGGCCTCTCCCAATACCTTCTGGTGACCGGTGACCGTTGGCTCGAAACCGGCGGCCGTGTCGCCTTCATCGGCGCGACGGGCGTCGGCAAGACGACCATGCTCGCGAAGCTGGCGGTGCGTTGGATCCTGCGCCATGGCCCGAAGGACCTGGCGCTCGTCGCCTCCGACACCGTGCGGATCGGCGCGCAGGACCAGATGCAGGCCCTGGGCCAGCTCCTCGGCGTGCCGGTTCATGTTCCCGAGCGCTTCGAGGCCCTGCCGGAGCTGCTCTCGCGACTCGAGCGCCACCGCATGGTGCTCATCGACACCCCGGGCTCGAGTCTGCGCGATCCCCAGCTCGGCGCGCGGCTGGCGGTGCTCGCCGGCTGCGGCTCGAGGCTCGAGACGGCGCTCGTGCTCGCCGCGGGCACCCAGGCCGGGGCGCTGGAGGAGGCGGTGC
>DASZYK010000305.1:0-3742 GCA_035545455.1 Steroidobacteraceae bacterium | reverse complement strand
GCATCATCGAGCCCTGAGCCGCGCCGGCGGATGCCGTCTCGAGGCCGCGGCTCCCGCGGCGGCCGCCGCACCGCGCCCGATGCCGGTAGAACATCCCTGCCGCGTGTCGCCACTACAGAATTTCCCTGCCGGCAGTACCTGAAACCCACCATTTCCGGCGGCGGGAGGCGCCGCTATGGTACCGGTCTCAGCTCCGCCGCGGCCGTGCCCCGTCTTCCCTCGTGACACACCCTGTCGATCCTCTCATCGCCGTGCTCGCCTCCGGTGTCACGGTGCTCACCTGTCATGGCTGCCTGTCGGGCGCGGCATGGGCCTCGACCGCGCGACCGCGGCATCCGGCAGGTCTCATCGCCGGCAATTCCCTGGCGCTCGGGATCGGGCTGGCCTCGGCCTGCGCGCTCGAAGCCCTGGTGCTCGGCGATCAGAGCTGGCTCGACCAGGGGCCCGCCGGCTGGCTGGCGCCGCTCGCGCTCGCCTGCCTGGGCCAGCTGTGCGGTCTCATCTTCGTCGCCGGCCGCGATCCTGACCTGCCCGCCCTCGCGGGCAGCGCGTTCAGCTTCACGGCGGCGCTCGCCGAGACTCAGTGGTCGTTTGCGCGGGTGGGCCTCCCCGACTCGCCCGCGGCGCAGGCGTTCGCGGCCGGCTGGGTGCTGCTCGCATTCACCGGGTTCTCGGTGGGTCTCTGGCAGACCTTCAGCCGGCGCCGCATCCGCCGGCCACCGAGAGTCATGCGCGCCGCGCTCGCAACGGTGCTCGCCGCCGCCATTCTCGGGCTCGGCGCACGCATGCCGTCCGGGCCGCACTTCCCGGCCGAGCAGTGCTGCGCCGCGGACGCCTTGAGCACGCGCCTGCTCGCCGTGGCGATCGCGTCCGTTGCGGCCGCCCTGCTCGTCATCAGGCAGCTGACAGCGCTCTTCCAACACCAGCTCGAGGAGCGCGCGAGCCGCAGCCGGCATGACCTCGCGGAGGCCCATGCCCGTCTGCATCACATCGCGACCCACGATCCGCTGACGGGACTGCCCAACCGCAATCTCCTCAAGGAGCGGCTCTCCAGATCGCTGTCCGAGAAGCATCACCCGGGACGCAGCATCGCGGTGGCGGCGATCGACCTCGACCGCTTCAGCTCCATCAATCACTCTCTCGGCCACGCGGTCGGCGACGGCGTGCTGGTCGAGATCGCGCACCGTCTGGAGGCGGCGGTCTCGGCGCCTCACACGCTCGCGCGCGTGGGCGGCGATTCCTTCGGGTTGCTGATCGATGGGGTGAGCGCGCGCATGGAAGCGCACGCGATCACGAGCGCAATGCTGGCGGCGCTCGAGCAGCCGTTCATCGTGCACGGCGAGGAGATCCGCGTTCGGCTCAGCATCGGTGTGAGCGTCTGCCCGGATGACGCGCGTCGAGGCGATGATCTGCTCGCTCACGCGGAGGCCGCGTTGGTCACCTCCAAACGGCAGGGCGGCGGGCGCGTGTTCTTCTTCGATCCGAGCATGTCGGACTCCATGCACGAGCGCCTGGCGCTCGAGAACGACCTGCGGCGCGCGCTCGCGGCCCGCGAGTTCGAGATCCATTACCAGCCGCAGATCTCGACACGAACGGGCAAGGTCCTCTCGGTCGAGGCGCTGCTGCGCTGGCGCCATCCGAAAAAAGGGCTGATCGGGCCGAGCTCGTTCATCCCGCTCGCCGAGCAGACCGGGCTCATCGTGCCGCTCGATGCATGGGTGCTGCGCGAGGCTTGCCGTCAGGCGCGCGCGTGGCTAGCTGACGCCGGCCTCAATGTCAGAATCGCCGTCAATGTCTCCGCGATGCAGTTCCGCTGTCCGGACGTCCTCGATACCATCGTCTCCGCGGTGGACGCGGCGGGACTCGAGCCCGGGACCCTGGAGATCGAGCTGACGGAGAGCGCCCTGATGCTCGACCCCGAGCAGTCGGCATCCGCGCTGAAGCTGCTGCGCTCCATGGGTGTCAGCATCGCCATCGACGATTTCGGCACGGGCTATTCGAGCCTGAGTTACCTGCGCCGCCTGCCGATCGACAAGCTGAAGATCGATCGCAGTTTCATCAGGGATCTGCCCACGAGCCCGACCGACGAATCCATCGTTCGCGCGATCGTCTCGCTCGCCCACAGCGTGGGGCTGCAGGTGGTGGCGGAAGGCGTCGAGACGGTCGAGCAGCTCGAGCGCATACGCGCGCTCGATTGCGATCAGTGGCAGGGATACTATTGCTGCCCCCCGCAGCCGCCCGCCGACCTCGCCGCGCGGCTCGCCGGGGATGCCGCGATCTCCGCCACCGGCCTCAGGGCCGCCCTGACACGGGCCTCCCGCCTCCTCGCTCCCTGAGCGTGTGATAAAATCGCGCCTTCACCGGCGCCGCTCCGGAAGACACTAAAACGATCGAGGACCTATGCGACCGCACCGCCTCGCACTCCTGGGATTCATTCTCGGCTTCTCATCGATTGCGCTCGCCGCCGGCACGCCGGCCGGAGACTCGCTGCACACGGGCTGGCTCGACACCCAGGTGAGCCCGGCCCGGAGCTTCTTCAGCTACGCGAACGGCGGCTGGCAGAAGAGCCATCCCATCCCCGCCGCCTACTCCACCTGGGGCACATTCAACATCCTCCAGGTGCGCAACCAGAAGATCATCCGCGAGCTCATCGAGAATGCCGCCAAGGCGCAGGGCGCGCCCGGCAGCACCGAGCAGAAGGTGGGGGATTTCTACGCGAGCGGCATGGACGTGAAGCTCATCGACCGGGTCGGCATGAACCCGCTCTCGCCCGAGCTCGACGGCATCGCCGGCATCCGGAACACCCAGGACCTGCAGCGCGAGGTGGCGCACCTGCAGATGATCGGGGTCGACGCCATGTTCGGCTTCGGGGAGATGCAGGACTTCAAGGACTCCACGCAGGTGATCGGCATCGCCGCCCAGGGCGGCCTCGGGCTGCCGGACCGGGACTACTATCTGAAGCAGGATCCGAAGTTCAAGCAGATCCGGGCGGAATACGTCGCGCACCTCGCACGCACCTTCCAGCTCCTCGGCGACGGCAAGGCCCTTTCGGAGCGGGAGGCCGGCATCGTCATGGCGATCGAGACGCGCCTCGCCCAGGCGTCGATGTCGCGCATCGAGCAGCGCAATCCGCACGCCATCTACCATGTCATGAACCTGGTCGAGCTCGACCGCAGCACCCCGAATTTCTCCTGGAGCGCCTACTTCAATGAGGTGGGACATCCGGAGATCCGGAGCATCAATCTCGCCATGCCGAAGTTCTTCGAAGTCCTCGGCAAGGAGCTGCGCAGCGTGCCGCTCGAGCAGTGGAAGATCTACCTGCGCTGGCGGCTGATCGATGCGTTCGCACCCTATCTTTCCAAGCCGTTCGTGGATGAGAACTTCAGGATGCAGTCGGCGGTGACCGGGGCGCAGAAGCTGCTCCCCCGCTGGCAGCGGGTCGTGAACGCCGAGGACGATGCGCTCGGCTTCGCCGTGGGCAAGCTCTACGTGGAGAAGGAGTTCCCGCCCTCCTCCAAGGCCGAAGTGCTCGCGATCCTGCACGGCATCCGCGCGGCCCTCGAGGACGACCTGTCGACGCTTCCCTGGATGACGCCCGCGACCCGCAAGGCCGCGATCGCCAAGCTCGACCTGATGGGCGAGCGCATCGGCTACCCGGATAAGTGGCGCGACTACTCGACGCTGCGCATCGATCGCGGTCCGTACGTGCTCAACGTCATGCGCGCGAACGAGTTCGAGCAGA
>DASZYK010000304.1:0-1647 GCA_035545455.1 Steroidobacteraceae bacterium | reverse complement strand
GAGCGAGGAGAGCGAGGACCATGATTTCCAGCAGGTGCAGTCCGCGGTGCTGCGCGAGTGCATCCTCAACCTTGCGCGCATCAAGGAGGCGGTCACTCAGAGCGTCGGGGGCACTCTCGATGCGGCCGGCCTCGACAGCTGGCAGGATCTCATCCGCGGGCTGAAGGCGGCGCTCCTCATCCTCGGCAAGACACGTGCGGTCGAGGTCGTCGAGGCGATCACCGCGCAGCTGAAGCGCGTCATGCGTCCCGGTGCGCCCGCGCTGCCGCCGGGCTTTCTCGACCGGCTGGCCGATGCCATCGTCAGCATCGAGTATTACATGGAGACCCTGCAGGCCGGACGCAGCGATCCCTGGTACATGCTCGACAACGCGCAGGCCTGCGTGCAGGCGCTCGAGCAGCAGCAGAACGTCCCGGTGCCGACGGTGCCGCCGCTCGAGCCGTCGTCATTCGCGAAGACGGTGCAGATTCCCGGGCCGCTGCCGATGGACGCCACGCACGTCTCGGATGGCGCACCGACCGACACCGGGACGGATCTGGGCGCGCACGCGCCTCCCGTGCTGACTCCTTCCGCCACAGCGCGGCTCGCTGCGCTGGCCGAGAACGCGGACCCGGAGCTGGTGAAGCTGTTCATCGAGGAGGCCCGCGAGGAGCTGGCCAAGATCGAGCGCAGCTTCCCGGTATGGGACCAGAATCCCCTCGAGCGCGAGGCGCTGGTGACCGTGCGCCGCTCCTTCCATACGTTGAAGGGCAGCGGAAGGATGGTCGGCGCCCGCGAGCTCGGCGAGCTCGCCTGGGCGGTGGAGAACCTGCTCAACCGCGTGCTCGACAACACCCTGAGCCGCAGTCCGGCGATCCTGGAAGTCTTGCGGGATGCGATCGCGGCGCTGCCGCAGATGATCGAGCACCTGGAAAAGGCCAGTCCCGTGGCGGCCGACGTCGCCGGCATCGGATCCCGCGCGCATGCGCTGGCATCCGGGCGCCAACCGGCTCCGCCGCGGCGCTCCGCCGCGGCGGCCCAGACGGAGAGGCCTGCTCCGGCACCTGACGCGTCGGCGTCGGCGATCATCGAAAGCTCGTCGGTGGTGGAGGCCTCCAACGGCATCGCTGTGGCCACGGAGCTCCCAAGGCCAGCCCCGCAGCCGCGGCCTGCGCCGGCCGCGCAAGCCGCCGAGCCGACCACGCAGCCGCCGCCGGCCGCGATGGACGAGGCGCTTCGTGAGATCTACGCGCGCGAGACCGGCGCTCACGTCTCCACCATCCGTCACTATCTGCAGCGGGAGGCACAGGCCGCCGAGCCGCACCTCCTTCCCGAGGATGTCTACCGCGCCTGTCACACCCTGGCCGGCAGCTCGAAGATGGCGCAGGCGCGCCATGGCGTGCGGCTCGCGGAGCCGCTCGATCACTGGCTGCGTCGCGCCTACACGAGCGGAATCGGCCTGCGGACCGCCGACCTGACATTGCTCGCCGACTGCATGGCGGCCATGGAATCGGTGGCCTCGCATCTCGATGAGCCCACCGGCTACTTCGTCAATCACTGGCAGCTGCTCGAGCGCCTGGGCGAGGCGGAGCGGTCGCTCGATGCGCGCATCGCGGAGGCCTCGAGGGCCGATGCCGGCACACCGGTGCCGGCGCCCGTCGAGGCGCA
>DASZYK010000303.1:0-2254 GCA_035545455.1 Steroidobacteraceae bacterium | reverse complement strand
GGAAGCGCGCTCCTCGATTCGCGACTCGCGGTCGACGAGATGAGCCGGCGCCTGATGGCCGACCCCGCGGTGGCGCACGTGTATGCGCGGGTCGGCTCCTCATCGAGCACCGCGTACACCGAGCCCGCTTACGCGGGCGAGATGATGGTCGCACTGGAGCCGGGAGTGAGCGTCAACGCTCTGGACCGCATCGGCAGCCGCATCCGCCGGGAATCGCACCTCGATGGAGTGCAGGTCGCGGTCGACACCCCCACGATCGAGCGGCTGGGTGAGAGCCTCTCCGGCCTGCCGCAGCCCTTCGTCATTCACGTCTTCGGCAGCAGCGTGGCGGAGATGCGCCGGCTATCGGAGGAGATCACCGCGCGCCTGCGGCCGATCCCGGCGCTTTCCGACGTCTTCGACAATGACGGCTACCCCGTCACCGAGCTGCGGATCGAGCCGCGCAGCGCCGCGCTCGCCGCGTACGGCCTGACACCCGCACAGCTCTATGCGCAGATCGATCCGCTGTTGAATGGACAGATCCTCGCACGGGTCCCGCGAGGCAACGTCCCGCTCGATCTTTATGTCCGGCTGGCGGATGCCCCCCAGGAGTCGCTCGCGGCGCTCTCGCGCCTGCCGATCCGGACCCGCGGCTGGACACCGCTCGGCCAGCTCGCGACCCTCAGGCTCATCGAGACGCCGAACCAGCTGCGGCACGTCGCCGGTGCCCGCGCGCTCGACATCCTGGCGACACCGGTGGGAACGCTCGGGGGCGCTGTGGCGGGTGCTCGGGAGGCGCTGGCGGGCCTCCACATGCCGCCCGGCTACCGCATCGCATTCGGCGGACTCTACGCCGAGCTCGAGCAGGCCGTGTTGGGGGTCGCGGTTGCCGCCGCAGCCGCCTTCGTGCTGATGGTCGGCATCCTCCTGCTGCAGTTCGAGGGGCTCCTCATTCCCGCCATCCTGCTGCTCGAGATCCCGCTCGCGATCACCGGCGGCGCCGTGGCGCTCATCCTGAGCGGGGTGGGCCTCAACGCGGCGGGCCTCATCGGCTTTCTGACACTCATCGGCATCGGCCTGCGCCACAGCATCGTGCTGCTCGATCGCGCCAGGCGGAACGAGGATGCCGGCATGCCGGTGGAGCAGGCGGTCGCGGAGGCGATCGACGTGCGTTTCAGGCCCATCGTGCTCACGGCCGTCACGGCCATGCTCGGCATGTTGCCGACGGCCCTCGGCTTCGGTCAGGGCGCCGCGCCGGAGCAGGGCCTCGCGGTGGTCATTCTCGGCGGTCTCGCCTGGAGCGCCATCCGCAGCACGAATCTCATTCCGGCGCTATACCTGCACTGGCGGCGGCGGCAGCTCGCGCGGGGAAACGGCGCATGAGCGGCGCGATCTCCAGGGCGGCCATGCTGTTGCCGTTGGCCGCTTGCGCAGCGCTGGTCGGCGGCTGCGCGATCTATCGCCCCAAGCCGCTGCCGGCGGGCCCGGACCTCGCGCGCTCGCCGCCGCTCACCCTGCCGGCGGAGCGCTTCGCGCTCCCGGGGTTGCGACCCGCTCCATTCGATCCCGCCCGCGGTCTCACCGAGACCAACGTCATCACTCTCGCGGTCGTCGACAATCCGCGGCTCGAGGCCGAGCGGCTGCGCGCGGGCGTGGCGCGGGCGCAATTGCTCGAGGCGGGCCTCCTGCCCGATCCTCAGCTCTCCGGCGGAATGTCGTGGTCCTCGGTGCGCACGGGCTACGACGCGGCGCTCGGCGAGGAGATCCGGGCGCTCGTCACCCGCGGAGCGGCCCGGCAGGCGGCGGCGGCGCACGCGCGGCAGGTGAGCCTCCAGATCCTCTGGCAGGAATGGCAGGTGGCGGCGAAGGCCCGGCAGCTCTACATCCAGCTCCAGGCGATCGCTGCGCTGCGGCCGGTGTTGGCGGAGAGGCGCAGCCTCCTCGGCCGGGTGTATGCGCAGGACCAGGCGTCGCTCAGGCGAGGCTATGTCACGGCCGGTGGCGTGACGGCCGACTTCGCGGCCTGGCGTGCCGCGGATGCGGACTGGCGGTCGCTGCAGCTCGAGGAGAACGAGGCGCGCCACGCGCTCGACCGGCTGCTCGGTCTCGAGCCGGGCGTGCGCCTGCGCCTGAGTGGGGCGTCGAATGCGCAGCGGCCGCTCTCCACGGCCGAGTATCGCGCCGCGCTCGCGGCCCTGCCTCGGCGGCGGCCGGATCTCCTGGCGCTTCGGGCCGGCTATCGCAGCGAGGAGGAGCGGCTGCGCGAGGCGATCCT
>DASZYK010000302.1:0-6891 GCA_035545455.1 Steroidobacteraceae bacterium | reverse complement strand
CACCCTGGGCGGCAGGTTCACCAATGAAACCAAGGACGTCACTGCGCACCCGAACCAGCCCGGGCTCGGCTACGACACCGCGCAGATCCAGGCCGCGGGCTATGCCACCCACCTCGAGACCAACCAGTTCACGCCGCGCCTCGCGCTGCAATACCAGCTCGATCCGAACCTGATGGTGTTCGCCTCGGTGACGCGCGGCTTCCAGGGAGGTGGCTGGAACGGTCTCACCGGCGCCAACCCCGCGGACTTCAACAGCTTCCTCCCTGAGCGGGTCCTGTCGTACGAGACGGGCTGGCGCTGGACGCCGAACCCGCGGCTGCGGTTCAACACGACGTTCTTCTACGAGGACGTGAAGGACGACCAGCTGCTCTACGACAACCCGCACACCCACTCGTTCGACACGAGCAACGGTGCGAGCATGTACGGCTACGGCGTCGAGGCGCAGGTCGAGTGGCGCCCGGTGAACCGGCTGACTCTCAGCGCCAACGTGAGCTCGATGAAGGCGGGCTACTATGCGCCGACGCCCCTGATCACGTCGCAACAGGCCTCGTGCCGCGCGGGCGTGGCGGTAAGCTGCAGCGCCGGCATCGTCCGTGCCGACGGCTCGCTTGCCACGCCGGTCTACACGCCGTCGCTCGATCTCGCCGTCAGCGGCAGCTACATCCTGAATTTCGGCAGCTTGACGGTCACCCCGTTCCTCTCGGTTCAACACGTCGGCAGTGAGTGGTTCGATACCGCCAACACCTTCGGGCCCGCCGCGGCGTGGCCCGGCGAGGGCGGCATGGCCCCGGCGCGCACGCTGCTCGATGCCAGCGTCACGTTCGCCGTGCCGTCGCGCCTGCCGCTGAGCGTCACGGCGGAGTGCCAGAACTGCACGATGGTCGACTACGGCATCGCGAACCTGCTCGGACTCGACTACTTCAACACGCCGGGGATGTGGGACATCCGGGTCAACTACACGTTCTGAGGTCCGCGACGCGGCCGGGCCGGGACAGCCCGGCCCGGCCGCCGGGATCACCAGCAGCGGGCTCCCTGGTCCGCCTCGCCGCGCGCCGTGGCGAGGCTTTCGGGCAGCACGGGGTCGTAGGCCGGCCACCAGCTGAAGCGGCCGCCGGAGTCGATGTAGCGGGTCGACAGAGGCCCACCCTTGGTACGGAAGAAGTAGAGGTTGCCGGTGAGAGTGCCGTAAGGGCCGTGAGGAATCTCGGGCGGCCTCCAGAAGTACGCGCCCGGGCGCATGACTCCGCGGTTGCCGTGAGACTCGCCGCTCAGCAGATACATCTCCTCGACGACGGGATGGACTTCCGCGCGTTCCGCCCAGCGCATGGGGAGAGTGCCGAGAATCCAACTCTGGTCGTGGGTGGCCGGGTCCTCGTAGAGCCGCTTGCGTCCCGCGCCGGGCGGAAACTCCGGGTGGAAATTCCCGGTGTAAGGAACCTGGAAGGCATCCAGGTGCTCCACCAGCCGGGACGGGTCGAATGGCGCCGCTTCGCTGCTGGCAGGCCGGCGCGAGAGGAATGCCAGCACGACGGCGCCCGCCTCGCTTGCCATGGGCCTGCGCTCATAGCCGGCCGGCAGATGAGCGTAGGCGTATTGGCGATATACCTGCGTACCGATCGACAAGGCGCCTGCGAGAACCAGAAATTCCTCGTCGGCGGACAACGCTGCGGGGCGCCCGAGCTGCCATCCCCGGGGATAGCGGACCAGCAGGCTGCAGGCGCCGGAATCAGGGTCGAGGCTCAGCACCTTGCATTCGATGCCGGGACGCACGCCCCAAAGGTCATCGGAGCGCCAGGGCAGCCTCTGCGACTGAACGAACTCGATCCAGGGTCTGGCCATCAGGGCTCTCCTCTTTCAGGGGCAGGTGCCTCGCCGCGCAGCGGCGCTCTGTCGTCGGGTGATTCCGACAATACGCGCAGAAGGTGGCGAACGGCGAGGTCGGCCGCTTCGGCAGCAGCGCGGCGGAATGCCGCATCGCTCCCGGCGGCGTCGATGTCCGCCTGAGACAGGGTCCCACGCGCAATGAGCGCCGCCTCGAGCGCCAGCCGGCGCGCACGCTCGATGTGCAGCTGCGAGGCCAGCTCGAAGACGAGCGCTGCGAGCTTGGAGTTGTCGAGGCCGCCCAATTCCACGGGTGTGCTCATGCCCGCCTCTCCGCTTCCAGCACGGCCCAGGGGAAATGCCACTCGGCACGCTCGGGCCAGGAAAGGCCGTTCAGGCGGCCCGCCGCGCGCTCGTCGAATGCGGTCCAGTGGACGTCACTGAAGCCGGCGGCACGCGCCATGCCGAGGGTGTCGGCGGCCATCATCGGCGGCATGAAGGGCTCGTTGTTGCGCAGGCCGTGCTCGCGTATCGCCAGATCGCGCACCGGATCGCCCGTGAACTGAAAGTCGAGAATGCGCAAGAGGCCTCCGGGCGCGAGCAGGCGGGCCGCTTCCCTGAAGACTTCCGGCAGGACCGCCGGTGGCAGCTCATGGATCAGCATGGTTGCGGTGACCAGCCCTGCCCGTCCTGACTCCAGCCCGGTCCGCGCCGCGTCTGCCTGCCGGAAACGGATCGCAAGACCCTGAGCGCACGCCCGCCTGACGGCAAGGCGCAGGCACGGCGCTGCGAGATCGACGCCGACGACTTCCGCTCGTGGATGAGCCTTCTTCAGCAGCCAGGTCGACTTCCCGAACCCGCAGCCGAGATCGACGATGCGGCGGTAATCGCGGCGCGGGATCGCCGTCTCGAGAAAGAGGCGGTGGAACCTGTAGTCATCATTCTCTCCCTGCATCACCAGCTTCGCGCCGAGCTCGTAGACATCGGCCGCCGCGGCGCTCGCCCAGATGCCCCCAGGCTGGATGTGAATGTCCCACTCGGTGTACCAGTCCGGCAGCGCGAGCCCGGGATCGAGCTCCAGCGTCGACGGCCCCTCCTCTGCGATTTCCGCACCGGCGGCGGACTGCCTTCGAGAGTGCACCGCATCGATGGCGGCCCGCCACAGCATCTTCTGCGAGCCGCGCTCGAGCCAGGCGAATTCCCCGTAGCCCGGCAGCGCGTGCACGCGCTCGGCAACGAGCTCCGGCGCGGTGGGATTTCCGCCGCCATACCGTGCCTCGTACTGCGCGCGCAGGCGCGGGTAGAGAGTATCCGCCCAGCGGCGGCGGAGCATCAGGACGAAATCCAATGCGGCGCTATTCTCGATCGGCAGGGTCATCTGTGTGCTCCCATGACGGCAGCCGGTGCCACGGGCATTCCGTCAAACCTGGAATCCAGCTCGGTGACGGATCGGCGGTAGGCGTCGAATCCCCGCCACGTCAGCAGAATCGACGGGACGCCGAGCACGGCAGCCTCGATCGCCACGGCATACCGCAGGGCGGAAGTGCTCCCCAGGAGATCGGTGATGAGTCCAACGAGGGGAGGACCGATCAGCTGAGCGGCCAGGCTGATCACCAGGTAGTAGATCGCCGTCGCCTGCGCGCGGATCTGTCCTGGCGCCAGCATGACGAGCGTCGCGGGCCCGGCGGCGGTTGCCATGGCCTGACCCACCTGCGCGCAGAAGAGCACCAGCAGCGCCAGCATCGCCGAGGACATCAGCGGAAAGACGGCATAGGCCGGCACGCCGATGACGAGCCCGACGAAGAGCGCGCGCAACGTGGCGTCGCGCTTGCCCGCGCCGAGGTCGCGGTTGGTGAGGAAAACCCCCAGGAGAGTTCCCAGCGGGCCGGCGGTGAAGAAAATCACTCCGATGGCAACACCAACCTGGGCGACGTTCCAGTCCCAGGTTCGCTTGAAGAGGCTGACGTTCCAGAGCCCGAGAGCCCCCATCATGACGTTGCACGATGAGGCTACGAACAGCGTCCCGAAGGCGCGCCACCGATCCAGGATGTAAGTGAACGCGCTGCTGAAGCTGGAAGCACCCGCATCATTCCGTACCGTGCCGCGGCTGGAAACAGCGAGGCTCACCCGGTCCTGCCTGGCAGGCTCGCGAACGGTGAGCATGAGCACGGTGAGCAACAGCCCCGGCGCGCCCACCACGAGGAAGCACAGACGCCAGGACTGCAGCTGACCCAGGAGAGGGAGCGAGACCGGATGGAGAGTCTCGATGTAATGCACCAGCGGCCCGAAGAAGAGAAACGAGAACCCGGCTCCGAGAAACGTTCCCGACATGAAGAGGCTCACCGCGCGCGGCTGCCGGTCGCGGCTGAAGTAATCGCCTATCAACGAGATGGAGGTCGGCGCAACCGTGGCCTCGCCCAGGCCGACTCCCAGGCGAGTGATAAAAAAAGACACGAAGGTGTGCGCCGCGGCGCCTGCGGCGGTCAACGTGCACCAGATGGCTATGCCGAAGGCGAGGATCGCCCGGCGATTCATCCGGTCCGCGAGCCAGCCCAGCGGGATCGCCAGCACCGCGTAGAAGAACACGAACGCGGGTCCGAGCAGCAGCCCGATCTGCAGATCATTCAGCCGCAGGTCCTGCTTGATCGGCTGAACCAGCAGGCTCGGAAGAAAGCGATCGAGATACGAGACGATCTGAGCCAGCGTCAGGAGTCCCGCGACATACCAGGCGTAGCGGATCGACGGTACGGCGGTCACGGCCCGGCCGCGCTCAGTCATGCGACCAAATCCTTCCGCAGGAATTGCTACGATGTCCGCACAACATCATCCCGCGCGCACCCTCATGCCCACTCACCTCCAGCCTGCCGGAACCGGACCGCTTCTCGGCGCCATTCGAGCCGTAACCTACAGCGTTCCGGATCTCGGCGCGATCGAGCACGCTTATCAGGCCGTCCTCGGCTACCAGGTGGTGGACAGGCGCCGCATAGGCGCCGCGCAGGCACACGCGTGGGCGGCGCCGGCGGCCGAAGGCCTGCAGAGCCTCACGCTTGCGCCGGCGAGCGGGGAGCCTGTGTTCCTGCGCTTCATCGAGGATGCTCATGCGGCACGCTGGAGCTCCCTGACCACCTTCGGCTGGAATGCGACCGAATTCGTGGTACAGGACGTCGACGCTCTCGCGGCTCGTCTCGAGGGCAGCGAATTCGAGATCATCGGCCCGCCGAAGCCGCTGACCCGCTTTCCGATGATACGCGCCATGCAGGCCATCGGGCCGGCGGGTGAGTGCTGTTACTTCACACAGATCGGTCCCGGCTCGGGACTCGAGCTCGCCGCCGCGCACTCCTTCGTCGGCCGCGTGTTCATCGTGGTCGCCGCCGGGCCGGACGCGGATGCGCTGTACGCTCCTTATGCGCGCTTTCGAAACAGGACGGAGCCGCCCGTCGCGACCCCGATCGCCGTGATCTCGCGCGCCCACTCCCTGCCGGAGAGCACCCGGCATCGACACGGACTGGTGCGCCTGACGGAGGGCACTCTGATCGAGCTCGACCAGTACCCCGCATCGGCCCGGCATCGCGATGTCAGAGGCGGCGCACTGCCCCCCGGGATGGCCATCGTGACATTCGCCGCGGACTCGCTGGATGAGCTGCCCTGCATCGCCCCTGCCGCCGAATGCTCGCTGCCGCCTCTGGGACATGCGTGCGCCTGCCTGCGCGGTGCGACGGGCGAGCTCATCGAGATCATCGCAGGCAAGCCGGGCTGACCGTATCAGAGCCATGGCGGGCCGTCTCATTCGCGATGCTCACCGGCTGCACCGCCGATGCCGAGCGGCAGCCCGGCCTCCGCGGTGAAGCCGTAGAGGGACTCGCCCGGCAGCGCCCTGACGAGAATGTCGCGCACCCGCAGCAGGGCGGCAAGATCGACACCCGTCCGGATGCCCATCGCCTCCAACATGAAGCAGAGGTCCTCCGTCACGATGTTGCCCGAAGCGCCGGGTGCGAACGGACAGCCACCCAGCCCTGCAAGGGAGCTGTCGAAGGTGGTGATGCCTTCCTCCAGAGCCGCGAGCGCATTGGCGAGACCCAGTCCGCGTGTGTTGTGAAGGTGGATGCCGGTCAGCGCCTCCTCACCGACTGTCGCGCGCACCAGCCGGATGAGCTGCCGCACCGCCGACGGGTCCGCGTAGCCCGAGGTGTCGGCCAGCCCCACCTCGTCGCAGCCGACGGCCAACAGCCGCTCTGCGAGGGCGGCGACGCGAGCCGGCGGAATCGGACCCTCGAGCGTGCAGCCGAATGCGGTCGAGAGCGAGCCCTCGAAATGGGGACGGCGCTGCGCCGGCAGCCCGCGCAGCATCTCGCCGATGAGCCGCGCCTCCTCGAGGAGCTGCGCATGCGAGCGGCGCAGGTTGCGCAGACTGTGCGTCTCGCTGACCGAGCACGGCAGCGTGATCTTGTGAGCGCCGGCTTCGACCGCCGCCTGCGCCCCCCGCAGGTTCGGCACCAGCACGGCGACCGTGAGCCCGGGAATCGTGCGTGCGAACCTGACGAGCGCATCCGTGTCCGCCAGCTGCGGCAGCAACTTCGAGGGCACGAAACTTCCGACCTCGAGCTCACGGATCCCGGCGGCGGCCTCGGCGCGGATCCACTCCATCTTCGCCTCGGTCGCCATCACGGAGCGGATGCTCTGCAGCCCGTCGCGCAGTCCCACTTCGCTCACCAGGATCTGCCGCTCGCCCATCTCCTCATCCCACCCGCGGTAATTTGTAATAGAATGATATCAAATACCGGGCCGAGCGGCATGCGGCATGGCAGCATGCGCCGGCGCAAACGGTGGGAAACAGCCTGGGGAGGCACATGCTGAACGACGCTCGGCCGCTGGCGGAGGTCCGCATAGTGGAATTCACGCATATGGTCATGGGACCCTCCGCCGGGCTCATCCTCGCCGATCTCGGCGCCGATGTGATACGCGTCGAGCCGCCCGGCGGCGATCCTACCCGGAGCCTCAAGGGATCCGGGGCCGGTTATTTCGCGATGTACAATCGCAACAAGCGCAGCATTTGTATCAATCTCAAGACCC
>DASZYK010000301.1:0-11306 GCA_035545455.1 Steroidobacteraceae bacterium | reverse complement strand
CGCATCGAGGAGCAGCGCCGCTCGCTCTGCGCCTTGCACGGCTTCTCGGCCGATCGGGCAGGCCTCGAGAGCCTCATGGCGTGGTGTGACGGTGAAGGGAAGCTCCTCTCACGACTGCGCGAGTGCGCCGAGCGTGCCGTGCGGTGCCGCGATCTCAATGATCGCAACGGCATCGTGGTTGCCGCACGCCTCAAGCGCGTGGAGGGGATGCTGGATGCACTGACGGGCCGTCCGGCGCGGGCCGATACTTACGGACCTCGCGGCTACGCTGCGTCTCAGACTCGGCCGGGGAGAGTGCTCGGCGCGGCCTGAGGGCCTTCAGATCAAGCGCGTCGCGGGTTCCCCATCGACCGGCGGGCGACCTCGAGCTATGAAGCGACGCAAACTCGGCGCCCAGGCACAGGGAGGCGCCCCGCCGCCGCAGGTGGCGGAGCTTCGAGCAAAAACCACGCTTTTTGCTCGAAGCAGCGCTGGGCCGGGCAGGAGCCCGGATCCAGCGCCTTTTTCAAGTAGCGTAGGCCCGCCGCATCACTCCGCCGTGCTCCGGGCTGCCTCGGCCGACGGAAATCGGCTGCGCCAGCTCCTCGGGCGGCGGCAGGCCGAGGAGGCGATAGAGGACGACGAGCTGCCGGCGGTACAGGCTGTCGAACTGGCTGACGGCATCGGCGGGATTGTAGTCGCCGAACCACCAGAACCAGTCGGAGCTCTCGCAGAGGGCGAGCTGGCGCTCGGCCGCGGCCCGCCGCGCCGCATCGAGAGTGCCCGATGCCATGACGCCGTCGAAGGCGAGCTTGGCCTCGCAGAGAAGGTCCCAGGCGCGATTCTTGGCGGGATCCCCCATCCAGGTGGCCAGCGTGCCGTGCACCCAGCTGCCGGCCATGACGGTCTGCAGCGGGAGGGGCTCGATGCCGCGCGCGACGCATTCCGAGAGCGTGGTCAGCTCCAGGAGCGGATGCGAGGCGAGGAGCGAGTACAGCGCGCGCAGGAAGTAGTAGCCGTTGAAGGGGTAGTGCTCCCACGCGTTCTCGCCGTCGAGCGCGATCAGCACGGCGTGCCGTTTCGGCCCATCGCCGCCGACGCCCGTCCCGGCGGACTCCGGTGAGGGCGCCTCGGCATACTGTCGGGCGAGATGCGCGAGCTCGTTGACGAGGTTGTGCGCAGCATCATCGCCGTGCCAGGTTGCATACGTGAAGCCTATGAGGTCGGACAGCGTGTCGTCGCGAAAGAACTCGACCATGCTGCCGCCGGGCAAGCGGTAGGGCCTGTTGTAGGCGCGTGAGTCACGCGCGGCCTTGGGATCGGTACGGGCCAGGGCACCCTGCAGCACGTTGGCGCTGGTCGCGGCCCACTTGAAGCCGGCGCGGTCGAGCAGCTCCAGCGTGCCGCGGCTGATCGCTCCCTCCGCGGGCCAGCAGCCGCCCGGCTCCTTGCCGAAGGCCTGCTTGAAGACGCGCATCGACTCCCGCACGTGCCACTGCGCGCGCTCCGCTCCCCCCGGATAGGAAGGATGCTGCGGCAGGGGCATGTTGGGCACGGCGTCGCGCGCCGACTGGAAGTCGAGCAGCAACGGGATGATCGGGTGTCCGTACGGGGTCACCGACAGCTCGCACTGCCCCCGCTCGGAGAGCTTGCGGTATCGCGGCACGATGGAGGCGACGAGATTCCCGATCAGGGACAGGAGCTCCCGCCGCTGCGCCGCGGTGAACGCGCGGCCCTGTTGGGTCAGAATGCTCACGAACGTGTCCGAGCGGCGCACCGTCTCGCCGAGCCAGGCGAGGTGGTACCACACGGCGAGATCGTGGATGAGCTGGTCGGAGGCGTAGCTCACGCGCTCCGCCGTCCCGAGCGTCTCCGCGAGCGTCGCAAGCTCCAGGTAGGGTCCGAAGCGCTCGATCATCTGCTTGCGCTGCGCCTTGAGGCACGCGCGCAGCAGCTCCAGGCGCTCGGCGGGCTCCGCCGGCACGGGCTCGGGGCCGAGGAGCGCGAGCACGGGATCCGGCAGCGGGGTGCCGCTGCGCAGGTGCTCGGCAATGCGCCGCGAGATCTCCTCGAGCTGCTCGAGCAGGACGGGCGTGAAATTGACCACCGCGCGCGCCGCCGGATTGGCCTCCATGTGCGCGGCCATGTCGGTGTAGTCCTTCATCGCGTGCAGGTAAGTCCATGGCAGCACATACCGCCCCGTGAGCGCGTCCCGGTACTGCGGCTGGTGCATGTGCCACAGGAGGACGACGGGCAGGCGCGGATCGGATGCCATGGCGCTCAAGCGGACTGGCGGCGAAGCATGTCGGCGGTGACGAGGACTACGCCCTTCTCCGTGACGAGGAAGCGGCGCGCATCCTCGGCGCTGTCGAGCCCAATGCGCATTCCGGCGGGAATCTCGCAGCCCTCGTCGACGATCGCGCCCCGGATCTGGCAGCCGCTGCCGATCAGCGCATGCGGCAGGATGACGGAGCGCTCGATGGTCGAGCGCTCTTCCACGCGCACGTCGGAGAAGAGGAGCGACTCGCGCACCAGCGCGCCGGAAATGATGCACCCGCCGGAGACCATCGAGTTGATGGCCGTGCCGCGCCGCCCTTCCTCGTCGAGGACGAACTTGGCCGGAGGCTGATGCATCTGGTAAGTCCAGATCGGCCAGTCCTCGTCGTAGATGTTGAGCTCCGGCCGCACGTGCACCAGCTCGAGATTCGCCTCGTAGTAGGCGTCCAGCGTGCCGACATCGCGCCAGTAGCTCTGCGCGCGGGTCTTGACGTCCTGGAAGGGGTAAGCGAACACCTGCAGCGTCGTGGCGAGCGTCTTCGGGATGATGTTCTTGCCGAAATCGTGCGCGGAGGACTCGTCGGCCGCGTCCTCCTCCAGAAGCCGCTGCAGGAGGCGCGTGTTGAAGACGTAGATCCCCATCGACGCGAGGATGGTGTCCGGCCGGCTGGGGAGCGTATCCGGGACCGCGGGCTTCTCGGAGAACTTGGTGACGCGATTCCATTCCGTCGCGGTGAGGACGCCGAAATGCCGCGAGTCCGCCGCGGGCACCTCGACCACGCCCACGGTGATGTCCGCGCCCTTCTCCACGTGGTAGGCGATCATGGGGCCATAGTCCATCTTGTAGATGTGATCGCCTGCAAGCACGAGCACGTGCTTGGGCCTGTGGGAAAGGATGAGGTCGATGTTCTGATGGACCGCGTCGGCCGTGCCGCGATACCAGATGGGACCGTTCTGCTGCTGGGCGGGAATGGTCTCCACGAACTCGCCGAACTCGCCGCGCAGGTAGCTCCAGCCGCGCTGCACGTGCGCGATGAGCGATTGCGCCTTGTACTGGGTGAGGATCGAGATCTGGCGGATGCCGGAGTTGACGCAGTTCGACAGCACGAAATCGATGATGCGGAACTTGCCGCCGAAGGGTGTCGCCGGCTTGCAGCGGTGCTCGGTCAGGTCCTTCAGGCGCTCGCCCCGCCCGCCGGCCATGATCACCGCGAGAGTGCCGCCCGTCAGGCGGCTCACATAGCGTCCGGAAGAGGCGCGCGCTGGCTGTCTTGACATGAGTACGTTTCCCGGGGCGCTCGGGTTCGTGGCGGCGGATCTCAGAGGGCTCCAGCTGGCTCGTTATCGGCCAATCTTATCGTGCGGCAAGTTTAAAGCCATTTCATCAGGCCGAGGGCGTATTCGTGCGACAGCAGGTCGTGCCGCGGGTACATGCGCACTTCGGTGGCGAACTGCCCGCATTCCGGCGGCTCCGCGTCGAGCGCGAATACGGCGGCGCCGTCGGACTCCAGCTCGCCCGTGGGAGCCAGGGGCACGCGCCAGAGCCCATCGCGCTCCGGCGGCACGAAGGAGCAGAGGGCCGGGGGACCGTGGTCTCCCTCGGGCAGGAGGCGCCGGGCGACGAGCTCGACGCGCACGTCCGACGGCTGCAGGCCGGCCAGACTGGCAGCGACGCGCAGGCGCAGATGCTCGCCACGCGGCAGCTCCGCGGGCGCATCCGCAACCACCCGCAGACTCACGCGGCTCCAGGCCTGCCGGACACGCTGCTGCCACTCCGCCAGTCCCCTGGCGCCGGCGAAGCCGCCCTCGGCGAGCCGCCGGTACTGCTCCGCCGCGGGACGGTAGAGCCCCCGGGTGTAGTCCTCGAGCACCCTTCTCATGTTGAAGCGGGGGATCACGGTCATCATCGCGCGCCTGGCGCGGGTCACCCACTCCTGCGGACAGCCGGTCTCACCGCTGTCGTAGTAGAGGGGAATGATCTCCTCCTCGAGCGCATCGAGGATGAGTTCCGCCTCGAGCGCGTCGCGGCGCTCGGGGTCCTGCACATTGGCGGGCGGGATGCCCCAGCCGTTGTCCTGCATCCATCCCTCGGCCCACCAGCCGTCGAGGATGCTCAGGTTCAGCCGCCCGTTGATGGCCGCCTTCATGCCGGAGGTGCCGCTCGCCTCGAGCGGTGCGATCGGGTTGTTGAGCCACACGTCGACGCCCGAGACCAGCGAGCGCCCGAGCTGCAGGTCGTAATCCTCGAGGAAGATGATGCGGCCCACGAACTCCGGCGAGGTCATGAGCTGGCGGATCTCGCGCAGGACCTGCTTGCCCGGCTCGTCGGCCGGGTGGGCCTTGCCCGCGAAGAGGAAGATCACCGGCCGGTGCGGATCATTGACCAGGCGCGCGAGGCGCGCGCGATCGCGCAGCAGCAGGGTCGCGCGCTTGTAGGTCGCGAACCGCCGCGCGAAGCCGATCGTCAGCACGTTCGGCCGCAGGGGATCGAGGAACCGCGTGACGTGACGCAGCTGCGCGGGACTCATGCCCTTGCGCGCGTACTCGCGCTGCAAGCGGTCGCGGACGCTGGCGAGCATGCGGGACTTCACGGACTGGGCGGTGGCCCAGAAGCGCTCGTGCGGCACGGACTCGAGCGCGCTCCAGAACGCGGTGTCGCTCAGGCGCTCGCGCCAGGTGGACCCGAGCTCCGTATCGAAGAAATCCATCCAGGTCTTGTGCACGAAAGTCGGCACGTGCACGCCGTTGGTGACGAAGCCGACGGGATTCTCCTCGGGCCGGATTTCCGGCCACTGGTCGGCGCAGAGGCGCGAGGAGACGACACCGTGAATGCGGCTGACGCCGTTGACGTGCCTGGCGCCGTTGAGCGCCAGACGGGTCATGTTGAAGAGTCCGGGCGCGGTCGGCGAGCGTGCGAGATCGAGGAAGCGCTCGGCAGGGACGCCGAGCTCGCGGACGAAGTCCCCGAAGTGAGCGAGGATCAGGTCGTGCCCGAATGCGTCGTGACCCGCGGCGACGGGGGTATGCGTGGTGAACACGCAGGCTGCGGCGACTGCCTCGAGCGCCGCGTCGAACGGCAGGCCGAGCGCGAGATGCTCGCGCAGCAGCTCCAGGATCAGGAATGCGGCGTGACCCTCGTTGAGGTGCCATACCGCGGGGCTCACGCCGAGCGCACGCAGGGCGCGGATCCCGCCGATGCCGAGAATCATTTCCTGCCGGATGCGCGTGGACTCGTCCCCGCCGTAGAGGCGGTGGGTGATGTCACGGTCGGTCGGCGCGTTTTCCGGGGTGTTGGTATCGAGCAGGTAGACCGGCACGCGGCCGACCCGGGCTTTCCATAGGCGCGCGACGACGTCGCGGCCGGCAATCCGTACGGCGATCTTGATCCACTCCCCGCGGGCATCGCGTGCGGCCTCGACTGGCAGATCGCGCGGGTCGTGCTCACGATATTCCGCGTGCTGGACGCCATCGTTGTCGACCGTCTGGGTGAAGTAGCCCTGCTCGTAAAGCAACCCCACGGCGACGAAGTTCGCTCGTCCGTCGCTCGCGGACTTGCAGTAGTCCCCGGCGAGAACGCCGAGACCGCCGGAGTAGATGGGAAAGCTCTCGTGGAAGCCGTACTCCGCGCAGAAATAGGCGACCAGCGGCTCGTCGCTCCTCGGGGCCGGCGCGGTGAGGTAGGCGTCGAGCGCCTCCAGAGCGGCGCGATAGCGCGCAAGGTAGACGGGGTCGCGCGCCGCGCGCTCGAGGTTCGCCTGCGCTATGCAGCGCAGCAGCAGCCGCGGGTTGCCGCTCGTCTGCTTCCAGAGCTCCGGATCCAGATCCTCGAACAGGGCGCGGATCGGGCGGTGCCAGGAGAAGAACAGATTGCTGCCCAGCTCGGGCAGGCGCTTCAGGGCCTCCGGAATGACGGGGGTGATCTCTAGGAGGGTATTGCGCATTGCGATCCTGTCTCGGGCTTCCTGCAGCGAATGAGACCGCGCAGTCTAGCGGGTCGGGAGCGCCTCTGCCCATGGCGCCCGGCGGCGAACTACCGCGGGCGTGAGCTCGGGCCGGCGGCGCAGACCGGGCCCGCAACGGAGGCTGAGCCGGTAGACTCCGCGGCATGAGGCAGCAGCATTACCGGAGAATGGCGCTCGCCAGCGGTCTCGCCGTGCTCGCGGCCGCCGCCGCGGCGCGATCCGCGCCGGCGCAGGCACCGAAGTCCTCTCTCCCGGGCAGCGGATTGCCGGCAGTGTCGCTGAGCGGTGCGTGCCTGAAATCAGGCAAGGCATATCTGCGGGCCCGCATTCGGGGGACTGTCCGTCTCGACGTCGACCTGCATGGGGCGGGACTCACGTGCGAGGGCGGACCGCGCGTCAGCGGTGGCGGGATCCGCATGGGTTTCGAGGGGCGGGTGCGTCCCGGCGGCCGCCGGTTGCGGATGGTGTTCGGGATCGCCGGCGCCCGGGAGGGACGGCCCGGGCGGGAGCTGCCGACCAACCTCACGGTGATCTTCGAGGGCGAGAGCCTGTTTTTCTCGACCCAGGGACAGGACAACTGCACCGTCGACCGGCTGACGCAGGAACCCATCGGCGCGGGCCGCGCTCCAACCCCGGCGCAAGGGGCGGCGAGGAAGGCGGGCGCCGCCTCGGCCACGCCGAAGATCCGCTCTTATGTGGTGACGGCGCACGGGTTCTGCGTCGCACCGGCGAACGACATCGGCGGCCACCGGCGCATCCTGGTGAGCACCTTCGACTTCGCGGGACGCGCCGACTTCAACACTCCATGAGGACAACGAGGATCCCGTTCGTGAGCAGTCAGTTGCGTCTTCGGCATTCCATCATCCTGCGCTCGGCGCTGTGCCTGCTGCTGGCGGGCGGCCTCGCCTCCATGTGCGCCGCGCAGTCGCTCGAGATCGAGAGCCTGTCACACTTTCCGCGCGCCACCCTGGACATCACGGCCCGGGGCCGGGCGCACCGATTCCAGGTCTGGATCGCCGACACGGCGCTGCGGCAGGAGCAGGGACTGATGTTCGTGCGCGATCTGCCGGCAAGCGAGGGCATGCTGTTCCCGCAGGACTCGCCGCAGGTGGCGCACTTCTGGATGAAGAACACCTACATTCCGCTCGACATGGTGTTCGTCGGGGAGGATGGACGGATCGCGAAGATCATCGCCAATGCGCGGCCTTTCTCGCTCGATGTGCTGTCGTCCGACGTGCCCGTGATCGCGGTGCTCGAGATCCGCGGCGGCGAGGCGCAGCAGCTGGGAATCGGCGTCGGTGACCCGGTGCGGTGGCAGAAGCCGCGGCCGCCCGCCGGCGCGGCGCGCCCGGACCGATCGGAACGCCGCGGCCTCAGATGAGCCTCTCCGGCGGCGATCTGCTGCTCGCCCGCGGCGAGGCGCTGCAGCGCCAGGGCCAGCTCGCCGAGGCGGCGGCGGTGTTTCGTCAGGTGCTCGCCCGCGAGCCGCGCAACCCTCGGGCGCTGCATCTTCTCGGCACGACACTCGGCCGGATGGGCCGCGCGCAGGAGGCGGTTCCGCTGCTGGAGGCGGCCGTCGGAATCCAACCGTCCAATCCCTACCTGCGGGTGAATCTCGGCAAAGCGCTGGCCGACGCCGGGCGGGATGCCGATGCGCTCCGCGCCTACGCCCGCGCCGCGGCGCTGAAGCCGGATTTCGCGCCGGCGCACCGCGGCCGCGGCCAGGCCCACCTGCGGCTGGGCCAGGCGCAGGAGGCGCTGACCAGCTTCCAACATGCCCTGCGGGTGGCGCCGGAGGACGCGCAAGCCCATAACGACGCGGGAGTCGCGCTCGAGCGTCTGGGGCGGCACGGGGAGGCGATCGGGCACTTCGAGCGGGCCGTGTCCCTCAACCCCTGCTACACGGTAGCTCACCTCAACCGCGGCGCCGCCGAGATGAGCGCAGGACGCTACGCCGCGGCGCTCGAGAGCTTCGAGCGCGCGCTGTCGCTCGAGCCGCGCAGCGCCGTGATCCTCGCCAACCGCGGCAGCGCGCTGCGCGCTCTCGGCAGAGCCGCCGAGGCCGTCGGAAGTTACGACAGTGCGCTCGCGCTCGCGGCGGGCGACGCCGGAGTTCATCACGGCCGCGCGCTGGCTCTGCTCCTGCTGGAGCGGCACGCGGAGGCGCTCGCGAGCCTCGAGCGTGCCGTCGGGCTGGACCCTCGGCACTTCGGCGCCCATTTCCATCGGGGTGTGGCGCTCGCGCTCCTCGGGCGCTACGAGGAGGCGCTCGCAAGCTTCGATCAGGCGCTCGCAGTCAATGATCTTTCCGCGGAGGCGCACGACAACCGAGGCGTCGCGCTGGGCCATCTCGGGCGCCACGAAGAGGCACTCGCCTCGTTCGCGCGGGCGATGGCGTGCCGGCCCGAGTATGTCGACGCATACAACAATGCCGGAAGCACCCTCAAGAGCCTGGGTAGACATCGCGAGGCGCTCGAGACTTTCGACAAGGGGCTCGCCATCGCGCCCGATCACGCGCCGACGCTCTGGGGCAAGGCGCTGCTCGAGCTCGCGATGGGGCGGCTGGAGAGCGGCTGGCCGCTGCACGAGGCGCGGCTGCGGCTCGAGCATCTGCGCGGCTATCACCGCGAGCTCCCCATGCCGCGCTGGTCCGGCGAGAGCCTCGAAGGCCGCAGCATTCTCGTTCATGCCGAGCAGGGGCTCGGCGACACGCTGCAGTTCTGCCGCTATGTGCCGCTCCTCGAGGCGCGGGGCGCGCGCGTCACCTTCGAGGTGCCGGAGCCCCTCGGCAGGCTCATGCGCTCCCTTGCGATCGAGGGCGCTCTGATCCACCGCGGCGAGCCGCTGCCGCCGACGGATTTTCAGTGTCCGCTGCTCAGTCTGCCGCTCGCCTTCGACACGCGGCTCGACAGCATTCCCGGCGGCGTTCCGTATCTGAGCGCCGAGGCCGCCGCGGCCGCATCGTGGCGCGAGCGGCTGCGCGCCCTGCCCGGCCTGAGGATCGGACTCAACTGGCAAGGGCACGCCGGCGCGGAAACGCAGACCTGGATCAGGGGCCGCTCTTTCGCCCTCGCCTGCGCGGAGCCGCTCTCGCGCCTCTCCGGCGTGAGCCTGGTCTCGCTGCAGAAAGGCGCGGCGGCCGGGCAGCGGCATCAGGTGGAATTCGGCGGAGCGGTGGCGGAGCTGACGGACCCGTCCGACACCGGCCCCGATGCCATGATGGAGACCGCCGCTCTCGTCTCGGCTCTCGACCTCGTGATCACCTCTGACACCGCGGTCGCCCATCTGGCGGGCGCACTCGGCGTGCCGGTGTGGGTGGTCCTGCACTCGGATCCCGACTGGCGCTGGCTCCTGGAGCGCTCGGACAGCCCGTGGTACCCGACGATGCGGCTCTTCCGCCAGCGCTCGCGTGGAGACTGGCTGGAAGTGTTCGAGCGTGTGGCCGAAGAGGTCCGGACGTTGATCCGCTAGGCGCCGAGCGCGTCCTTTGCGCCTGTCTGGTCAGGGACAGGCGCTCGTGCGCCTCACCGGCCCGGCGGCTGGCCGACCATCGGCGCTCCCTGCCTCAATATCCGGCGCTGCTGCTGCTCCTGCTGCACCTCGAACCGCAGACGCGTTGCATCGACGCAGTGGGTGGTGGGAAGGCTCGATCCGATGGGGATCTCCTTCCGGCAGAAAACGGTCTGGCCGTTGCGGACATAGGACCGGTAGCCGTTGTCGCGCGCCATGTCGAGGAGCTCGGGCGTGAGGCCATCGGAAGTCGCTTCTGCGGTCACCGGTGCCGCCGATGTCGTCGAAGACGCGGCAACAGTCGCGCGGTGGGTGGATTCCACCGGCTGCTGAGCACAGCCCGCGGCGAAGAGGATGGTCGCGCCGATCACGACGCGCAGTTGCAGTGCAGCCATGACTGATCTCCTTGGCCCGAGATTTATTGGTATGCCGAGCCGTGACAAAGCCATAGCCTACCGCAGGCGAAGGCGATTTTCACCAGCGGAGGCTCGCGGCCCGTCGCCTGACGCAGCCCTGAGGCGGCGCTGTATACTGCGGGCATGAATGCCGCATTCCGCTCGAGCCGACGCGCGCCTTGCCGTGGCGGCGTTGCCGCGACGCTTGCGTGCCTGGCCATCATGGCGAGTCCGGCGTTTGCCACGCCCGCACCAAACGATGACGTCGCGAGGCTCCTCGCCTGCCGCGGCATCACGACCGATACAGCCAGGTTGCAGTGCTTCGATCGTACAGCGGCGGATCTGGCCCGTGCCGGGAGGCCTGCACGGCCCGCCGCGTCTTCGCCTCGTGTCGACGCGCCAGCGCAGACGGCGAGTCCGGGAGTATCAGCTGCGGCCGCAAGCTCCGCCGATGCGGCGTTGGATCCGCGACAGACATTCGGATTGCCACCGTCTGCGATCGTTTCGCGCGAAGTCAGATCCGGCATCAGGCGCCGCGAGCTTTCCAGCATGACAGTACGGGTCACGGGTCTCGGCAGCGCACCGGACGGCCGCGTGATCTATCAGCTCGACGACGGGCAGGTCTGGGAAGAGTTGCTGGCCGACGGGGACGCGCCGCCGGTCACACGCGGGGATCAGGTGCAGATCTCGCGGGGCTGGCTGGACTCGTACTGGCTGCAGACCCGCTCCGGACGCGGCTGCAAGGTCCTGCGGCTGCGCTGAGCGTCGCGCGATGTTCCTGCAGATCGAGCAGTTCCTGACCGCCGCCGAGGTGGCCGCGGTCATGGATCATGCGCGCCAGGCCAGCTTCGTCGACGGCCGGCGCTTCAATCCGCACAACGTCACCAAGAACAACCTGGTGGTCGATCCCGCGGACGCGCACGGCCAGCAGGCCTCACAGGTCGCGCTCGCCGCCTTCCAGCGCAGCGAGGAGGCGCACAACTTCACTTTTCCGCGGCGGATCGCCCCGCCACAGATTCTGCGTTACGGCGCGGGCAAGGGGTACGGCGCCCACGTCGACGTGGCCTTCATGGCGGTGGGCCGGCAGCCGCTACGCTCCGATATCTCCGCCACCGTCTTCATCAGTGATCCGGGCAGCTACGAAGGAGGCGAGCTCGTCATCTATCTCGGCTCCGAGACGGTC
>DASZYK010000300.1:0-6367 GCA_035545455.1 Steroidobacteraceae bacterium | reverse complement strand
CTGGGGCGGAGTCGGCCGTCTGAGCGCCTCCACCGCGGGCGAGCTCCACGGGCTGCGGCCTGCAAAGGGTCGGGTAGTGCGTGCCGCTCAGCCCGCCGCTCGAGGCGGTGCTGATATCGCCGCCGCGCAGGGTGCCGGTTTGACTGCGGCCCAGGGCGGCGCGCAGCAGACTGGCGCCATTGCGGGCAGCCTGGTGGGAAGCGGTGAATCGAATGGAAACGCGGCCGCCGCTGCGACGGGCTCGCTCGCCGGCCAGGCGGCCGGGACGAGTAGCGGGCTCGTGAGCTCCGGAACCTCCACGGCGGGTCAAGCGCAGTCGACCGGCGCGCTGACCGGCTCGCTATCGGGAGTATCTCGGGCCATGAGTCCATCGCGGTCCGGCTCAGCGGGTACACACGCGACCCGTAGCGGCAGTCCGGCGGCTGGCCACGCCCGGCGCACCACGCGGGCGAATGGACACACGGACGGCAGCACGAGCGGCGGATTCAACACGGGGCTCGGCGGCGGCGTGGGGGCACAGGGCTCGGCAGGGAACGCCTACGCCCAAGGCGGCTCTTTCATGAGCGGTCAGGCCGGTGGGCAGGCCGCAGTATCGCGGTCTCCCTCGGTGTCCGCCTCGGGCTCGGCGCAGGATGGCGCCTCGGCCAGCGGCTCGATCCGGCACTGAGACGAATCAAACGAGTGGCTCAAAGGCGCGGCCGGGAAGGGTTCCCGGCCGCGTGGATCGCCGAGTACCACATCGGAAACCTCCGTGCGAGCCGTGCCTGTCCGGGAGTCGACCGGATGACCTGAAGGTGGAACTGGTGTAGCGTCCGCCTGCCTCCATTCAAAATCGACATCGATCATGACAAGGCGAAGGCAGCAGCACGGAATTCAATCGATAGAAGTCGGTGGACGCCTGCTCCAGGCACTCGCCAAGGCGCGTCAGCCGCAGATGTTGCGCGATCTGGCCGCGGAGGCCGGGATGCCCGCAGCCAAGGCGCATCGTTACCTGGTGAGCCTCGCGCGCATGGGACTCGTCGAGCAACACGTCGAGTCCGGACTCTATGACCTCGGCGCTTTTGCGCTGGAGCTCGGGCTCAGCGCGCTGGCGCGCCTCGATCCGGTGTCGGTCGCCACCGGCTTTCTCTCCGGCCTGTGCCGCGAGATCGGTCAGACCGTCGCGCTCGCCGTGTGGGCAAACCAGGGAGCGACGATGGTGCGCTGGCTCGGCGCCGACACGCCGGTCGCGGCGAGTCTGCGCGTCGGATCGGTCATGCCGTTGACGCGATCGGCGACCGGCGGCGCGTTCCTCGCCTACCTGCCTCGCGAAACGACTGCTGCCTGGGTCAGGAGAGAGTTGTCGGAGAATGCCCGCAAGGGGCTGTCTCCGGCCACGCAGGAGGAGGTCGAGGCGGCCATCGCCAGGACCCGGGCGCAAGGCTTCGCCAGCACCAGCGAGTTCATCCCGGGAATCAGCGGAATCGGCGTCCCGGTGTTCGACCATTCGGGCGGCATGGTTCTCGCGCTCGTGGCGCTCGGGTACAGCAAGCCCTTCGATGCGGCATTCGCCAGGATCTCGGCGGCGGTGCTGCGCGCCGGGGCCTCCCTGTCGCAGCGGCTGGGCGCGAAGAAGTCGGCGTGAGCGTTCGCCCGCCGCCGATGTCGCCCGGGAGCCGACGTCGTGGCTTCTTGACTCCTCTCCGGCCGTGAAATTACGATAACAGAAATAGATTCCTGAAATCGTAATTTCGAACAGCGCCGGCGGGCCTCACGGCCGACGTGGAGAACGCGATGAGCAAGCGAGAGACGAGCCAGCCCGGCGGCGCGCGCCGCGGCGCACAGGTACTGCAACGGCTGCGGGAAAGGCCGCCCAACATCTGGTACAGGGGCGAGCAGGTGCGCGACGTCACGACGCACCCCGCCCTGAAGGGAGGCGTGCACACTCTGGCGACACTGTACGATCTGCAGTGGAAGCAGCCGGATGTCTCGCTGTACGACTCGCCGGCCACGGGCAACAAGGTCGCGCGATCGTTCATGATGCCGAGAACCCGCGAAGACCTGCGCAGCATCACCGCTGCGATGAAGGTATGGGAAGACCATACCCACGGAATGATGGGGCGCGTTCCCGATTACATCAATCGCGCCATGACCGGCTACGCGGCCGGCGCTCCATTCCTGGCGGAGGCCGACCGGCGGTTCGGCGAGAATGCGGTCCGGTACTACGAATATCTGCGTGAGAACGATCTCTGCCTCACGCACACGCTGATTCCGCCCCAGGCGAACCGGTCCGTGAGCTCGGCCAGGCAGGCGGATCCGTTCCTCGCGGCCCGCATCAAGGAGGAAACGGACGCGGGCATCGTCATTCGGGGCTGCCGCATGCTCGCCACCTTGCCGATATCGGACGAGATCATGGTATTCCCGTCGACGCTGCTGAAGAGTCCCGAGGAGGACGCGCCGTACGCATTCGGCTTCTCGATACCGAACGACACGCCCGGACTCAGGTTCATCTGTCGCGAGAGCGTGGATTATGGCCGCTCGCACTTCGACCATCCGCTGGGGTCGCGTTTCGAAGAGATGGATGCCGTCGTTGTGTTCGATGACGTCAGGGTGCCTTGGGAGAACGTGTTTCTCTACCGCGACATCGCGCGGTGCAATCAAGCCTACGCGCGCACCGGCGCCGTCGTGCACATGACGCACCAGGTGACCGTCAAGAACATCGCGAAGACCGAATTCATGCTCGGGCTCGCGCACCTGATGGCCACCACCATCGCCGCGGAGGGGTTCCAGCACATCCAGGAGAAGCTCGCGGAGATCTGGGTGAATCTCGAGACCATGCGGGCATTCCTTCGCGCCGCCGAAGCGGACGCGGCGCTCGATGAGTGGGGCGTGATGCGGCCTGCCTGGAATCCGCTCGATGCCGCGCGCAATCTCTATCCGCGCCTGTATCCGCGGATGGTCGAGATCATTCAGCAGATCGGGGCGAGCGGCCTCGTGGCGATGCCCACCGAGAGCGACCTGAAGGGCCCTCTCCTCGAGGACATCAGGAAGTACTACCAGGCGGCGCGGGCCGATGCGTTCGATCGCATTCCGCTCTTCCGCCTGGCCTGGGACGCGTCCCTGTCGGCGTTCGCGTCCAGACAGGTGCTCTACGAGCGATTCTTCTTCGGCGATCCGGTGAGGATGGCGGGTGCGCTGGTGTCGGGCCACAACGCGCAGATCCAGCAGTGCGCCGACAGGGTACGGGAATTCATCAAGGCCGGCAGGGACGAGGCGCTGGCCGGCGTGGAGAGCTGATGGAGCCGACGGAGTTCCGGCGGACGATCGGCCTCTTCGCGAGTGGTGTGGCCGTGATCGCGACCGAGTTCGCCGATTCCGTGCACGCGATGACGGCGAACGCGGTGAGCTCGCTTTCGCTCTCGCCGGCGCTCCTCATCTTCTGTCCGGCCAAGAAATCGAAGTTTGCCTCGACCCTGCGCCAGGGAGGGACGTTCACGGTCAACTTCCTCCGTGCGGATCAGGAAGCGCTCGCGACGCACTTCGCGGGTGCGTGGCGGGAGGCGCGACCGCCCCCATTCCGGTTCGTGCCCGGCGCCATCGCGCCGCGTCTCGAGGGGTGCCTGGGGTCGCTGGAGTGCAATACCAGGGAGATCATCGACGGCGGGGATCATTGGATGGTCGTGGGCGAGGTGCAGGCGCTGTTTCAAGGTATCGAGCCTCATCGCCCGCTGCTCTTCTTCAAGGGGCAATTCCGCGCCCTCGATCCCGAGCGGGGCCGACCCGCGCCGGACCTCATCGCGGTGGAGGATGAGCCGGCCCACGTCTACTACGACAGATAGCCTCGCTGACCTGCACCGGTGCTTTCAGACGCACTGCACCCGCTGGGCGCCGAGCTCCGCGGCAAACGCCTCCAGGACGTCGCCGGGCTGCAGGAATCGACCGTAGTGAGTGCCGCAGCCGCCCGGCGTACCGGTGCAGACGATGTCTCCGGGCAGAAGCTGCACGTGTTCGGAGATGTATTCGATCTGTGTGGCGATGTCGAACATCATGTCCGCAACCAGATCGTCCTGCATCGTCTTCCCGTTCAGCCGCAGCGAGAGTCGCACGGCATAGGGATCCGGGATGAAACACGCGGGAACCAGATAGGGCCCGGTCGGGAGGAACCCGGGCGCATTCTTCGACTGCAGCCAGTCGGTACCCAGGTTGGGCAGGTCGGCGCGGCGCACGAGATCCCTCGCGGTGATGTCATTGACGAGCATGTAGCCGGCGATGCGCGACATCGCCTGCTCGCGGGTCACGCGCCGGCAAGCATGTCCGAGGACTGCTGCGAGCTCGACTTCCCAGTCCACGCGTTTCGACCGTGTGGGAAGCGCGAGCGAGTCGACAGGGCCGATCACGGTCGTGGGGAGCTTGCAGCAAACGTAGGGCTGGGACTCGAGGCGCGCCTCGATGACCCTGGCTGCGTACTGGCGGCGCTGCTCCGCGCTCATTCCGTCGGTGTGCGGAGGCACTCCGGCATCCACCACTGCCTCGGTGACCTGGTTGCGGTAATTCGCCACGGTGCAGAAGATCTGGCGCGGCGCCGGGATCGGCGCGTGGATTCGGGCTCGAGCCTCCGGCAACGAGAGCCGCAGCACTTCCGGGTAAGCGTCGGCGCACAGGCGGACGAGGGCCTGCAGATTCTCCGGCCAATGCTCCAGGAGCGAGAGCAGCGAGCCGGTACCCGACAGGGAGGCTCCGATCTCGCGCAGCAGTGGCAGGAGCCGGGGCAGGGGCGCGATGCGCGCCGCGCGCGCCTCGTCCGAGGGGATGCCGGCTTCCACCCCGCCAGGCTCGAGAACGAGTCCGGGGAAGGGCTCGCCGGTGTCGATCGAGAACGTTCCCAGTTTGAAGCTCGCCGGGCGCACTGTTGGATCGTCGATGGCGGGGCGCATAGCCTACAACGGACACCTTGACAGCCGCCACCGGGAGATTATTATCATGATAAGTATTTCGCCGCGCCGGTCAGTCCCGTGCCTGCGGCACCGCACCCGAGGGAGCTCCGATGGCGCACATCGTGATCGAATATTCCGCGGGCCTGCGCGAGCGGCTCGGGCTGCCCGAGCTTCTCTCCGCCGTGCATCAGGCGGCGCTCGCGACCGGCGTGTTTCCGATAGGGGGGCTGCGCACCCGGGCCTATGAGGCGCAACACTACGTGATTGCCGATGGCCATCCGGAGAACGCCTTCGTGCACCTGAGCCTCAAGGTCGGGCATGGCAGGGATCTCGAGACGCGCAGGCGCGCCTGCGAGACGATCTTCGATGCGGCATGCCGACATCTCGCATCGATCTACGAATCGCAGCCGCTCGCCATTTCGCTCGAGATGCAGGAGATCGACCCGGTGCTCACGTTCAAGAAGAACAACCTGCACGAGCAGGTGAAGCGGCGCCAGGGCCGCGCGGCGACCCAGGCATGAGCGTTCCCGAGTCGAATCTCGCCAAGGCCGACAGTCTGCTCGCCCGCTTCCGCCGGGAGCCGCTCGGGCACTTCATCGGCGGATCCCGCGAGCGGGGCACGGGCAAGGAGCTGATCGACAACGTCTCACCCGTCGACGGGCGGGTGATCAATCAGATCGTCTCGGGTGACGAGCGCGACGTCGATGCAGCCGCCAAGGCCGCGGCGGATGCGTTTCCCGCATGGCGCGCCAGAACGGGAGAGGAGCGGCGCTCGATCCTGCACAAGGTGGCCGATGCCATCGAGGCACGCCGCGAGGAGATCGCGCTCATCGAGTGCATCGATACCGGTCAGGTCTTGCGCTTCATGAGCGGCGCCGCGCTGCGGGCCGCGGAGAATTTCCGTTTCTTCGCCGACCGGGCCCCGGGCGCGGCGGACGGGCTTGCCCTGCCCGCCGCCGAGCACATGAACTACACCCTGCGCCAGCCGATCGGTCCGGTCGCGGTGATCACCCCGTGGAACACGCCGTTCATGCTGTCGACCTGGAAAATCGCTCCCGCGCTTGCCGCCGGCTGTACCGTGGTGCACAAGCCGGCGGAATGGAGCCCCCTGACGGCGATGCTGCTCGCCGAGATCATGACCGAAGCCGGGGTGCCGCCGGGCGTCGTCAACGTGGTGAACGGCGTCGGAGAGCGCGCCGGGAAGCTCCTGACCGAGCATCCGGCGATTCGCGCCACCGCTTTCATCGGCGAGTCCAGGACCGGCAGTCTCATCATGAGCCAGGGAGCGCCCACACTGAAGCGCGTGCACCTCGAGCTCGGGGGCAAGAATCCGGTCATCGTCTGCGACGACGCCGATCTCGATCGCGCGGTCGATGCGGTCATTTTCATGATTTACAGCCTGAACGGCGAGCGCTGCACGTCGTCCAGCCGTTTGCTGGTGCAGAGCTCCATCC